>JAVYOO010000001.1:300000-471664 GCA_038734275.1 Archaeoglobaceae archaeon | reverse complement strand
ACTGGGAATCCAATGCTCTTAGCAACCCTCACAGCTTCTTCTTCGCTTTCGCAGACAACCGCTTTAGCAGTCCTGACTCCATAGCTTTCAAGCAGTTCTTTGGCTTCACGCTCAAGTAGAAGCATAGCTTAAGTTGTTGAGGGATATTTTATCTTTTTGAAATTTTCCTGAGAATGATAATGATAGGATTTCTCAAAAGGACTCATTTTTTGCCTTTATAAAAACCCCGAAACTTTCTTATTTGCCCTATTAACATTATGATAGGTGAGAGAATGAAGAAATTTGGTGAGCTAATATACACCCCGGAAGTGGAAGACAAGCTTGCCATATCGAAGCGGGAAAACCATACACCAAGAATTGAAGCCCCGAAGGAGGTAAAAGCGGGAGAGGTTTTTGCAGTTAGAGTTTACATTCAGGGGCATCCGAATACGGTTCAGCATTCTTTCAGATGGATAGAGCTTTATTTCTATGAAACTGGAAGAGATTTTAACCCGATATTCGTTGCAAGAGCTGAGCTTACGCCTGAAATTGCAGAACAGGAAGCGAGCTTCAAGTTAAAGCTCAACAAAAGCGGAGTTCTTTACGCATTAGCTTACTGCAATCTGCACGGCTTGTGGGAGAACAGAGTTGAAATAAATATTGTTTAGCTTTTTAATCCAAGCAGAATTTCCCTAATTTTTTTGTATCTCTCATAAACTTCGCTGTATTCAATGCCAGATGGAAGGACAGTCGTAAACTCTGGAACAAACTTTTCGAGAACGTATTTCAGCGAGAAGCCTATAGAAAGACAGGCAAGCATCGCAGCGCCTCTTGCTGTTGCTTCAACGTCTCCAGAAACGAGGCAGGGCTTTTTTATTACATCTGCAAAGATCTGGTTCCATAGCTGGCTTCTTGCTGCACCACCATCAAGCCTAAGCTCGTTAACTTTAATGCCCAGTCTTTCCATGAGCTCAATGTTGGTTTTAACCTCGAAAGCAACGCTCTCCATCACTGCCCTTGCTATGTCCCCCCTCGAATGACCCAGAGTTAGCCCATAAATACTCCCCTTCGCTTCAGGATTCCAGTGAGGACATCCAGCGCCTGAGAAGAACGGAAAGATCATGAGTCCACGGGCTCCAACTCCAGAAGCTTTCGCTTCCGCATTGAGCACTTCATAGCTGTCATTTGGGAAAAAGTTACGCTTAACCCACTCAAGAAGGCTACCAGTTGTGAAAATGCTTACTTCTGCCACTACTTTTGGCACAACGTGTGCTGAGTAAATTAGATCACCGCCGTGCATTTTTTCAACGGGAGCGATCATAAAGGTGCCCGTGCCCGTTGTGGACTTTATTTTGCCTTCCTCAACAACACCTTGGGCAAGAGCACTGCACTGCTGATCTCCACCACCTATCGCAACGACTGGTCTTGATCTTACCTCAATCTCTCTACTCCTGAGGTCTCCAGCGACTTCGCCAGAATTTTTTATCTCGGGAAGTTTATCTAAATCGATGCCAAAAGTTTCAGCAATTTTATCAGACCACTCTCGTTTTCTTAGATCCATGAGCATTGTGCGTGAAGCGTTTGAGAAATCCGTGAAAGCGTTTCCTGTAAGCCTATATATTATGTAATCGTGGACAAGCATGAATTTCCAGGTTTTTTCAACCACATCGGGATAATTCTTCATCCACCACAAAATCTTTGGCAGTGAAAAGTATGGATCTGGCTTCAAACCTGTTAGCTTGAAGATTTCCTCGCTCATTATAGACTTCATTCTTCTGACCTCTTCAACAGTTCTTCGATCCTGCCAAACAATTGCCCTCGTAAGCGGTGTCCCGCTTTTGGAGATCGGAACAATAGTCTCACGCTGGTTTGCAACCGAAATGGCATAAATATCATTTTCAGCATTTGCAAGCTTAATTGCGGAGTTGCATGCCTTTACAACACTTTTCCACCAATCTTCAGCGTTCTGCTCAACCCATCCGGGATTCGGATAATAACTCGGGAATTCGGTGTAGCTCTGAGCAACGAGTTTTCCATCAAGAGAGTAAACGCCCGCTCTGATTCCAGTTGTGCCCGCATCTATGCCAAGAACGTAGCTCATCAGATCACCTTCATCACTTTTTATTAGAAAAAGAATAAATATTCTTCGACCACTTTATGGTGGTGAGAATTTGAAGGACATCGTAATCATTGGAGCGGGAGTTACGGGTGGCTTTATTGCAAAAGAGCTCTCAAAGTTCAATATTGATGTTCTTGTTTTGGAGAGAAAACTTGCCCCGGGTCTGGAGCAAACTAAGTCTTGCTCCGGAATTATTCATCCGTTTCAATTGCCCTTCAAGCTTTTAAGGAGCAAGCTTTGCTTGGAAGGAAACAGAATGATGGATGCTGAAGCAGAAGAGCTTGGCTTCGAGTTTAAGCGTGTTGGGCTAATAACCGTTGCCACAAACCTTCTGACTTTTTTGGCAATTCCTTTTATAATTCTCTATCTTAGAAAGCATGGAGTTTTTGCAAAACCGATTAGAAAGAAAAAATTGCTTGAGATGGAACCAAATTTGAATGAAAAAGTCTATGGTGGAGTCTTTATTCCGTCCGCAGGCGTGGTTAATCCAGTTGAAATGACCGCAAAGGCTTGCCTTTTTGCAAAGCTCAATGGTGTCGAATTCCTTTATGGCTGTGAAGTTGTCGGAATAGAGCGAAAAGGAGAGCATTTTGTTGTTAAAACAAATAAAGGCGAGTTTGAAACCAAAGTAGTAATCAACTGCGCAGGCATTTATGCTGACGAGATTGCCAAAATGGTTGGCTACGAAATGAAAATAATCCCTGGCAAGGGAACACATGTAGTCTTTGCAGAGAAGGGATTTAATAGGCACTTAGTCGTTGCCATACCTCTAAAGCCTAATAAGAGGACAAAAGGTGGTGGTGCTCTAATCGGCTTCGATGGTAAACCGCTTTGGGGTCCCAATCTTATTGACGTTGAGAGCAAGGAAGACACGAGTGTCAAGAAAGAAGAAATCGAAGGAATAATTGCCAAATTTGCTCCACTTTTCAAAACAACTCCGAAGGAAATAATAGCGGTTTATGCAGGGCTTAGATCGATTGCTGGAAGCGATTTTGTAATCAATGAGCCAGTAAAGGGATTCATAAATGTTGCGGGAATTCAGAGTCCTGGCTTAACTGCTGCACCCGCAATAGCGAAAATGGTCTTGCAAATTGTTTCAAAGCACTTTGATTTGAGAAGAAAGGAAAAAATAGCCAGATTGCCCAAGAAAGAGAAAAGCGAGGAAGAAATTTGCAGATCTCTCGAGAGCGATGAAATAGTCTGTTTCTGCAATATGGTTACCAAGAGAGAAATCTTGGAAATCGCAAAGGAATTCAAATGCCTTGATGGAGTTAGGCAGATTACTTGGGCGGGAATGGATTGCGAGAAATGCAAAGCAGAGATTATCAGGCTTATTGGCGATAAAGTTTTGAAGGATCGTGAAGGAGGGGAGATTGCATGGTTGTAATCGCTGGAGCGGGCTACAGCGGGATTCTTTGTGCAAAAAAGTTGCTGGATTTAGGGTTCAGCGTGAGAATTTTTGATTACAAGGAGCCGGGCGGAGAACTTGCAGTTTTTAGCAAAATTCCAGAATTTAAAGAGCATTATGAAAGCTTCATAAATGAAATGAAATCAGCTTTAGGCTATTTAAAGGTTGAAAAGGGTTGTGTTGTGTCCACTAACCCTGTTAAGGTCTTAACGCCGAAGGGTGTTGAGATCATAAACGATAAGGTGATAATTGCCACGGGTGCGGTTGATTGCAATCCTTGGGTTTTTGGAAAAAGACCCCCAGGCATTTTTTCGCCTGAGACCGCAATAAAGCTGATTGCTGAGGGATACAAAATTGGAACGAAGTTTTTGCTTGCAGGACAAAGCGAGGTGCTCAATTTGCTTGAGTTAGTTCTTTCAAAGGATTTTGAAGTTGAAAGAACAAGATCTGCGGAAGTCTATGTTCATGGCGATAAGCGAGTGGAGAAGGTTGAAGCTGAAGGCAGAGAGTTCAGATGCGACACGCTAATATTGTTTAGGGGGAGAAAAACCTTCAACCCAAAGAGCTTGATAGGCGATTTGGTTGGTAATGCGGTCGTTTGCAGTTACGATTATTCTGCGGTGAGGAAAAACGTTGAAGAATTCATAAATCTTAAATATCGTAGCAAGTAATCTCGCTATGAATTTGAAACTAATCTCAATTCCTTTATTCGCAATCGGGATTATCGATTCAGCCTATTTGCTTTATGAGCATTACATACTTTACACACTGCCCTATTGTCCAGTCAACTCTTGTTTACCGCCAGATATGCCATTTCCAAGCTTTATTTTGCCGTTGCTTGGGCTAATCTGGTTTTTGATTGGGATCTTATTGTTTTATGTTAAAAATCAAAAAATTTTGCTGAAACTCTGGCAGATCGCTGGAGTTCTCGGCGTTGCCTGTCTTTTTGGTTACTCAGTTCTAATCGGCTACTTCTGCCCATACTGCTACTTGGCTCACGCAACGGGCTTAATTCTTGTCGGATTTTCATTCAAAATGCGGTAGATTTAGGCTGCATTTAAATTAAACGATGAATTATAAAATCTTTTATTAAAAGTAAATGAAAATTTTGCCACTCCACTTCTATGGAGAAAGCCTTGTTCGATCTCTCGGGAATAGCATCGCTTCCCTAATGTTGTTTAAGTTCAGCATGGCCATTGTAAGTCTTTCGAGTCCAAGTCCCCAACCAGCATGCGGTGGCATTCCGTAGCGGAAGGCTTTTAAATAGAATTCAAAGTTTTCAGGATGTAGGCCCTTGGCTTTTATCGCTTCTAAAAGCTTTTCATACCTATGCTCTCTCTGCGCTCCACTTGCAAGCTCTATGTAGCCATACATAAGGTCGAAGCTCTTGCTAATCCTTGCATCTTCGAGGGGCATAACGTAGAATGGCTTTATTTTGGTTGGCCATTCGGTTATGAAGTAAAACCCACCTATCTCCGCTCCAATCGTTTTCAAGGCCTGCAAATCAAGATCCTCGCCCCACGGGATTTCCTGAACTTTGCTAACGATTTCGAGTGCTGAACTATAAGTGATTCGCGGAAAAGGAATTTCAGGAACCTCAAGCTTTACTTCGAGAATTTTAAGGAATTTTTCGCATTTCTCGATAACATCAATGTAGACCTTAGCTATTAGTCTTTCAAGGATCCTCATAACTCCTTCGTGATCGGTAAAGCTCATTTCAATATCAACTGAAGTCGCTTCGTTTAGATGCCTGGTTGTGTTGTGTTCCTCAGCCCTGAAGATCGGCCCAATTTCAAGCACTTTTTCAAAGCCAGCGGACATCAAAATTTGCTTGTATAACTGCGGGCTCTGATTCAGAAAAGCCTCTTTTTCGAAATAGCTTATAGGAAATAGCTCTGTTCCACCTTCAGTTGCTGTGGAAACTATCTTAGGGGTTTGAACTTCTATAAAACCCTCTTCATAGAGAAATTCTCTTATGCTCCGAACGATCTGGCTTTTTATTCTGAAGATTGCATGAACTTTGGGTCTTCTCAAGTCCATGAATCTATTGTCAAGCCTTGTATCCAGCTCTGCTGGAACTTTTTCTGTTACTTCCAGAGGTAAAGGAGTTAAGCTCTCGTTTAGAACCTCAAGATTTTTTGGAATTATTTCAAAACCATTTGGAGCCTTTTCTTCTTTCTTGACGACTCCTTCAATCCTTACCACACTTTCTCTGCTGATCTTTCTCGCTCTATTAAATACTTCTCGCTCAACCGCTTTTTTTGGCAATGTGATCTGTATAAATCCTTCTCGATCTCTGAGAACTATAAAAACCAAGCCTCCAAGATCCCTGACTTCGTGAACCCAGCCCGCTACGGTTACCTGCTCTCCATCCTTCTCTGGAGTTATCTCTGTTGATCGCATAAAGGAAAAAAGTTGAGCAGTTTTTAACACTATCGTAACGCTTCAGTTATGAGCAACGATAGAATTGAAAAAAATTTTAATCAAAACGGTTTCTGAATTGTAGCATCTGGAAAGACTGCTACCCTCTTCTTCTCTTTTCCAAGTTCCTCAAGAACCTCATCCCAACTCTTAACCTTCACCGCATTCTCATGCACTGTTTCGAAAGCAGGTTGTCTCTCATGAAACTCTGAGAACAAAATCACTTTTCCAGCCTTTTTGAGTGTGTCTGGTGGCGGCAAATACAGTGTTCCACCCTTTTTTCGCATTCCCCATCTTCCATGGACATAATGGCTCACCTGCCCACCTTTCGGATTGCATACAAGAACGAAGGTTCCACCCTCTTTAAGACATAGCGTGGTCCAAGTGGCTATGGTGGCTTCATTGGCCTTTGAGTACGCGTTTGCCACAACTACGTCGAAGTCGAATTCTATAGGAGTAGAATAATGCTCCTTAGCTACTTCTACACCTTTTCTTTGAGCCTCTACTACGTCTCCAGCAAATAGATGCGTGGAATCTCGCCTTGTATTGATCAGAACGTTTATTATAAAATCGAGCTTAGCCATTCTTGCAGCTTCTTCCGCATCTCTGCGTTGAATGTTTTCCTCATTAACTCTGCCGTAGGCCATGTTACACGTGGGATGCAATTCTCTAAACTTCTCTGCAATTCCCCATCCCCCAAGGACACCATGGTTGTAAACTATGCTCCTGATTCCAGCAACCCCTGGAAGGATGATCTTAGCTCCACCACCAAAACCAAATTGAGGATGGGGTAGAATCGAACCTATGGCGATTTTGAGTGGGTAGCTCATGACTTCCGCATTTATTTCAATTGGGTTTCCGAAGGAAGTCTCACCTAAATAATCGAGGTTCTGGTAGGGATTGTGATTAAACACCGGATAATTCTCCACTATTCTTTCTCCGAGCTTCATTACGAAGTCTTCCCTATCAAAAGCACCATGAGCTCCATTAGCACAAACGAAAACAACTTCTTTAAGCTTTATCTCCTCCAGAACAAGTTCTGCAATTTCACCGACCTTTGTTGGCCTCGTTAAGTCATCAAAAATAATTACAGCAGAATCTTTCCCATCTGAAAGTTCTCTGAGCGTCTTGGATCCTATTGGATTTCTAATTGCTTTGAGCATTTCTTCCCTGCTGAGAGCTTTACTTTCGTGTCCTTTCATTTTGAAAACGCTCACGTCCCAACTGTCCGGAAATTTCAACTCAAGATCTCTATCCTGCCATATATGGCTCGGAACCCGAACAATCAACGTAACCACCTCATGGCATGCCAAGCTTTCTGAACAAATTTCGTGCAGCAACAACAAGCGGATCCCAAACTCTTGAAATGGGTGGATAGTAGGGAAAATCTGCAAAGAATAAATCTCTAACATCTGCCTTCTTGTATAAAAGTGCTGTTGCACCGTAAATTCTCATTCCAACACCTTTTCCAGCTGCCTGAACTCCAAGAACTTTGCCACTCCTATCTGCAACGACTTTCAGGTGGATCAATCCATCCTGGAAATATTTGGCTGATGATTTCGTTGTAACAAATGATGAAACGACTTTGTATCCTTCCCTTATTGCCTCATATTCGCTAAGTCCAGCTTTACCGATTTCTACGTCTTGAAAACTTGTTATCTGGCATTTTACAGAGCCAGGATAGTGGAGTTCAAATCCTGCAATGTTAACCCCTGCAACGTATCCCATTTTATTGGCAGGAGTTGCGAGGTGAATCCAGTCAGGTTTTCCAGTAACTATGTTTATAGTCTCTGCACAATCCCCGGCAGCGTATATTCCTTCCTTATTTGTCTCCAATTTGCTGTTGGTCTGAATAGCTCCACTTTTACCGAGTTTAACAATTTTTTTTGCCAAATCCACATTTGGACAAACTCCTACCGCCACTATTGCAAAATCACACTCGTATTCTGTTTTATCTGTTACCACTCTCTCAACCCTGTCTTTACCTTCAAAAGCCACGACCCTCTCACTAAGCCTCAGAGTCACAAATTTCTCCATTTCTGATTTAAGAATTGCTGCAATCTCTGCATCGTATTCAGGCAGCGGTCTTTCAGCAATTTCGATCACTGTAACTTTTTTTCCGAGCTTGGATATCGCATCAGCCATTTCGACGCCAATATACCCGGAACCAATTATTACGATTTTCTCCGATTTTAGGGCAAGTCTTTTAATTTTTTCAGCGGTAAGAATTTCATCAACGTAAATAACTCCTCCGAGATTTTCATTCTCAACATTGAGTCTTTTAGGTTTTGCTCCCGTCGCAAAAAGAAGCTTATCCCATTCATATACCTTTTCTTTTCCCATTTCCTCAACAACAAGTGAAGATTCGGAAACTCCTATAACCTTTGCATTTGTGTGAACATCAATCCCTCTTTCGGTTTTGAAGTAGTTAACGTCGTATGTGCATAGCTCTTCAAAGCGCTCAAAAAAACCTGAAACGTAGAAAGGTATCCCGCAAGGAGCGTGACTTACAAAATTTGTCTTCTCAAATACCATGACATTCCATTCCGGTCTTAGAGCCTTTATTCTCGAAGCTGCGGACATTCCCGCAGCTCCACCACCAATTATTGCGACATCCACATAGCTCATGTTTAATTGAATTTTTAAATTTTTCTGTCTAATAAATGATAAAATAAAATTAATAAAAATGATTAAAATCACTCAAGCGGGATTATTTTCTTCTCCCCTATAGCTTTGGGTATTGTCACTTCTAAAACTCCATTCTTATAGCTTGCTTTGGCAGATTCAGTTTTTATTCCCTCTGGAAGAGCGATTTTTCTGTATACTCTGCCGTATCTTCTCTCTCTTCTGATGAAGTCTTTTCCACTCTCTTCCGCCTCTTTTTTGCTCTCTGCTTTTATTACCAAGTTATTTCCCTCAAAGAATACCTCAAGTTCGTCCTTTTCAAATCCTGGTAAGTCAGCGACTACTTTTATCTTGTCTCCCTCGTCTATCACGTCAACTGCAGTTCCAAACGTTCCGAATTCTCTAAAAGGTTCAATTCCTTCGAGGAACAACTTGTTTAGTCTGTCCAAAGTTCTTCTCAGTTCCTCAAACGGATCAAGCCTCCACATATCCCTCACCTCCATTCACTAACTTTATGTTAGTAATTGCAGATATATAAATTTTTCGATACAGAGACCGCAAAGTCTATTAATTGGATGTTCATGCACTGTTATGCGAAATCTCAAGAAGAAGTTATACCCGCTGATATTGCTCATTCCAGTGCTATTGGCATTCAAATTAAGAGTTCTGAACCCTTGGGACAGTGTTTTTACTTACACAGTGCTTTTGAATGAGAACGATCCGTGGTATTATTACAGGTTAATAGAGAACTGCATTCATAATTTTCCCGCAAGAATATGGTTCGATCCAATGACCCAGTATCCTTTTGGCACTTATACTCACTTTGGACCATTCCTCGTATATCTGAGTGCAATAATTGCAATGCTTCTGGGTGCAACAAGTGGTGAAGCTTTGCGAAGTGTTCTTGTATTCATTCCAGCACTTGGAGGCATATTGACTGTATTTGCGGTCTTCTTCTTAACCAGAAATGTCTTTGGTGATAGAAACGCTTTGATCTCTGCGTTGCTAATATCGATAATTCCCGGACAATTTCTGCAGAGAAGTTCTCTGAGCTTCAACGATCATCATATCTGGGAAGTTTTCTGGATGTGCATGGCTCTTGCATTTTTCATGCTGATTTTAAAGAGCGAGTGGAACAGAAAGGGAGTTATTTGTGCGATATTTGGCGGTATCAGCTTCGGGCTCTACATTTTGAGCTGGGCAGCAGGCTTTACTTTTGGTCTACTAATAGTCTCTGCGTTTGTTTTTGCAATCCTACTAAAAATAAAAATCCCAGAGGCTGTTTTCAAGCTTACAGTTGTTTACTTTGTGTTTGCAATATTAACATACCTACCATTTTCATTCAACGCTCCGAGTGCTCCAGTTTGGTATTCGCCGATGCAGTTGAACATGCTGATCTTCTACACAATCGCAACGCTTTTCCTATGGCAATTCGATGTGAAATTCGATAGATTAGTGATTCTGGCTAAAATAGGTAAAGAGACAACCCTTATCATCTTCGTCTTTCTTGGGCTTATCTTGGTGTCCTATATCTTTCCTGAGTTCTCATTCACTGTCGGAACGATAACAGGTTATCTGCAACCGAGAGGCGGTTCTCTAACAATCGGTGAGGTTTATCCATTCTTCTTTTTGGGTGGATCGTTCTCATTGGCTCCAGCACTTCTTCATTTTGGTATTACATTCTTCTTTGCAATCCCCGCAGTTCTCTTCATGTTCTATAGAGTTTATAAAAACAGAGATTTAAAAGACTTAACAATCCTGCTATGGGCTATAGCGCTGTTCATAGCTCTCTGGGGTCAGAATAGATTTGCATACTACTTCGCAGCAGTTTGTGCGGTTTATGCAGGCTTTGCTCTGGATCGCATTTTTGAAAAAATGCACGTCTATAAGGCATTGAACAGAGAAAAAGCTGGCAAAGGAAAGAAAAGCATAAGCAAATTTAGACTCGTAATAGCGATTCTTTTAGCATTCATTCTGATATATCCAACTTACTTTATAGCAGACCATCAGAGCAAAGGAGGCGGAGGAATAAACAAACAGTGGTTCGACGCAATGGCTTGGCTTAGAAACAATACTCCAGACAATGGCTATGAGGAATACTACTACCAGCTTTACAAGCCCGGAAAGCTTGGCGAGAAATACGACTATCCCTTTGAAACCTACGGAGTTATAAGCTGGTGGGATTACGGGCACTGGATATTGGCGATAGGTAAGAGAATGGCGGTAGCAAATCCATTCCAGCAGGGTATAGGCAATTTCTACGATAGCATCCCCGGAGCGGCACCGTTCTTTGTAACAACGAATGAAAGCTACGCGGAATGGGTTGCGGATGAGCTAAATGTGCGCTATGTTGTCAGTGACATCGAAATGGCTACTGGAAAGTTCTTTGCTATGGCTACATGGGCTGAGGGAGACTTGCCTTTGGCAGAAAAATACTATGATGGGTATCTCTACATAACACCGCAGGGAATTTTGGGAATAGCAGCTTCCCTTTATCAGATTCCACCGAATTCTATTCCTTTGATGATAACACCAAGTGAGCTCTACTACAACACGATGGAAGCGAAACTGCACATGTTTGACGGCTCAGGACTTTCTCATTACCGTCTTGTTTATGAAAGTGAGCCAAGCGATGAGTGGAAGCATTATAGCAGTGTTTTCGGTTCTGTTGATCCTATTCAGATTGCATTGCAAGAATCGGTCGAAAGGGCGCGATATGGATTATCTCCGAGTTTTTCAGCACAGGAAATACTCTGGAAGTTTGTTTACAAGAATCTGTATGAGAATAAGACAGGTATACCAGTGGAACTGAATGCTACGGGATACGTGAAGATCTTCGAGAGAGTCAAAGGAGTTACAGTTAAAGGCAATGCGAATTCAGAGTTTGTTGAAGTGAATGCAACGATAAAGACAAACCAAGGTAGAACATTTGAATACTACAAGAAAGTTGAAGTGGTTAACGGAACTTACGAAGTCACATTGCCTTATTCCCATGACTCGGGCTACGAAACAACTCCATTGACACCATACAGCTTTAAGGCTGGAAATGTTACCAAGACACTGACAGTTTCCGAAATTCAGGTGTTAAAAGGGGAAGTCGTGGAGCTTGATTTAACTTCATAAAAACCAAAATTTTTTTAAGTATGAAGTCAACAAACTTTAAGCCAGGGTGGCAGAGAGGCTATGCGGCGGACTGCAGATCCGCTGACCCCGGTTCAAATCCGGGCCCTGGCTTTATTCTTGAGGTTAAAAGCCCGTAAAGAAATTTTAATGTTTTTACGATTTCTTCGCCAGAGCTTTGTTTATTTCATCAAGCAATTCCTCATCACTTTTACCTTCTGGATTTATTCCAAGATCTCTGGCAATTTTTTCGAGTTTCTTTCTCTTTTCTTCTTTTGATGTCTTAATATCTTTCTCGAGCTCTCTTAACTCGATTTCAGCTTCTCTCTGAGCTTTCTTAAACTCTGCAACTCCTCTTCCAAGATTTCTTGCAAGTTCGGGTATTTTACTTGCTCCAAATAGCAGAAGAACAACCACTATGATCAGTATGAGCTCCTGAGTTCCAATAAACATCTTTGCTATTTCCATCGCTTCGATTTGTATATAGGGGTAAAAAAATTTTTCTCTTAATCTGTAGCAATCTCACAAGCTTATATATCTCGAAGCCTAAATCAACTTCATGAAAGTCGTTCTTGCTTACTCTGGTGGGCTCGACACGACGGTATGCATTTTTCTTCTCAGAGAAAAATATGGCTTTGACGAAGTTATTACCACTACTGTTGACATTGGATTGCCCGAATCAGAACTAAGAAGGGCAGAAGAGAGAGGAAAGAAATATGCGGATAAACATTACACTGTTGATGCAAAAAAGGAGTTCATTGAGGCAATCTATCGCCTCATAAAGGCAAATGGAGACTATGAGGGCTATGTGCTTGGAACCGCAATTGCAAGACCGATCATTGCTGAAAAAGTCGCTGAGATTGCGTTAAAGGAAAAGGCAGATGCGGTAGCCCATGGGTGCACAGGAAAGGGGAATGATCAGCTCAGATTTGAGAATGTGTTCAGACAGTATAACTTCAAGGTCATCGCTCCAGTTAGGGAGCTTAATTTGACGAGAGAATGGGAAATCGATTATGCAAAACAGCATGGAATCGAAGTGCCCGCAACGAAGGAAAAGCCTTTCAGTGTTGACGAAAATCTATGGAGCAGAAGCATTGAAGGTGGAAAGCTTGAGGATCCAACTTTTGTCCCGCCTGAAGATATCTATGAATGGACTAAGTCTCCAGAAAAGGCGCAGGAAAAGCCAGAGATAATTAAAATAGATTTCGAGAAAGGGATTCCCGTAGCGGTAAACGATAAAAGACTCGATGGCTTTGAGCTTGTTAAGCTTCTAAACGAAATCGGTGGAAAGCATGGAGTTGGCAGAACTGACATGATCGAGGACAGAGTGCTCGGGCTTAAGGCGAGAGAGAATTATGAGCATCCCGCAGCTACAATACTGATTACAGCCCATAAAGACCTTGAAAAGCTCGTTTTGAGCAGAAGAGAGCTTAAGTTTAAGAAGATCGTTGAAGAGGAATGGGCGGAGCTTGTCTACTATGGACTTACAAACGAGCCTTTGTTTGAAGCTTTAAACGCGTTCATCGACAAAACACAGGAAAGAGTGACTGGATGGGTGAAACTGAGGCTTTATAAAGGATCCGTGATGCCTATTGCAAGGTATTCTGAATTTGCTCTTTATTCAGAGGAGCTGGTATCGTTTGACACAAGGGCAATTGATCAGAGGCTTGCAGAAGGCTTTGTAGTCTTCCATGGCTTGCAGGGCAGGATGTATCAGAGGCTTAAAAGGGAAAAGTTATGAAATTCGCAATAATAAGCGTTGGCAATGAACTGCTGAAAGGAGATACAGTTAATACGAACGCTTCTTATATTGCAAAGAAGCTCACCGAGCTCGGGCATGAGGTTAAGAGGATTATAGTTATTCCCGATGACGTTGAGGAGATAGCTGATGAAGTGAAAAAAGCTTCGCAGTTTTATGATTTTGTTTTGGTTACTGGTGGGCTTGGAGCGACGCACGACGATGTTACTAACGAAGGAATAGCTAAAGCTCTAAAAAGGAATCTTTTAGTGAACAAGGAAGTTTACGATTATCTTAAGAGCATTAGCGATAACGAATTTGCTATCAAGAAGATCTCCTCAGTTCCAGAAGGTGCTGAGATAATCTGGAATGATGTTGGAGCTGCTCCCGCTTACATCGTAGAAAACATCGCTGTAATGCCCGGAGTTCCAGAGGAGATGAAAAATACCTTCGAGAAGATCTTGAAGAAATTCGAGAAGCTTGAATACTTCGAAGATCAGGTAAGAGTTGATGGGTATGAGGTTAGAATTCTTGATGAGTTGAACAGGGTTGTTAGCGAGTTTCCCGATGTTCAAATCGGCTCATACCCAAAGTTTGGCTATGTAATCGTTAAATTTTCTGGAAAAAACAAGGATCGGGTTAGAATGGCTGTTGAAAAATTTAGGGAGCTTTTAAAGAAGCAAAGCGAGCAAACATGATCTACGGGAAAATATTTTACAGAGGAGAATTCGTTGAAGCGGGAATAGAGGTCGAAAATGGGAGAATTAAAAGAATAGGTAAGCTTGTAAAGGGTAAAAAAGTTGATGGGATAATTTTGCCTGCTGGAATCGATGTGCACGTTCATTTCAGAGACTTTGAAGAGAAAAGAAAGGAAACGATAGAGAGTGGAAGCCTTTCTGCACTGCATGGTGGCATTTGCCTTGTTGTGGATCAGCCAAACACAAAGCCAGTTGTGGATAATCCCGAGATATATTTCAGAAGAATGGAGATTGCAAAGAGAGACAGTTATGTAGATTATGCGCTAAATCTGGCTCTTACTAATGCCAACGTGGAAAGAATTAAAGAGATAGTAGAAAAAATAAGGGAAAAATACTTTTTACCTGCGATTGGAGAGGTTTTTCTTCAGCACAGCGATAAAGAACTTGAGATAAGCTATGAAACTTTGAAAAAGATTTCAAAGATAAACACGAAGATAACGATCCACGCTGAAGATCCAAGATTTGTAGAAAGTGGCAACCCGAATTTTCTTTTCAGAAAAAAGGAGGCTGAAGTGATAGCAATAGAGGAATGCGAGAAAATAGGGGAGTTTCACTTCTGCCATTTATCAACTCGAGAAGCGGTAGAAAAAGTTCGGAGAGGTAGCTTTGAAGTAGCCCCTCATCATTTGCTTCTTAGCATAGAGGACTATAGCAGACTTCGCGAGCTAATTAATGTAAATCCACCTTTACGGCAAAAAAGTGATGCTGAATGGCTTTTAAAAAATTTCTCGAAGATTCATATTCTTGCTTCTGACCATGCTCCTCACACAATTGATGACAAAAAGATGGGTGCTTCAGGATTTCCGGGAGTTGAGACTACTTATCCAATTTTTGTCTATCTTGCCAAAAGAGGTCTTATCACTTTTAAGGATTTGATAGATAAAATTGCCATAAACCCGGCCAATATTTTTGGCTTTAAAGATTATGGAGAAATAGAAGTGGGTAAATTTGCAAACTTTGCCATTTTTGATCTTGACTGCGAGGAGGAGATAAAATCTGATAATTTGCACTCCATTTGTGGCTGGACACCTTATAATGGTTTTAAAGCAATCTTTCCGAAAGAGGTTTATATAAGAGGAAAAGAGACACTTCAGAGCGAAGTAAGGGAGGGGTGAAGTTAATATAACCAATGCTTAATAAGCAAAAACTTTATTAGTTATGATTAACACATTGTAATGATGAGCACGAAGATTTTGGTTATAGACGACGATCCCAATATACGGGAAATAGTTAGGATAATGCTAAAAGAATACGAGGTAATCGAAGCGTCAAATGGAAAAGAAGCAATTATTCTTTACAAGAACCTAAGACCGGATATAGTTCTGATGGATATAAGCATGCCCGATATGGATGGCGTTGAGGCAACAAAAGAGATTTTAAAAATAAACCCCAATGCGGTTGTTATTGGGTTAACCGCTTTTTCAAGAACCAGAGGTAACGAATTAATTAATGCAGGAGCCAAAGATATAATAAACAAACCTTTCACAAGAAAAAGCCTGAAAGAAAAAATAGAAAGTTTTACTGCTAAATCTTTAGTTTAATTCCTAATAGATTTTGTCTTTATTTTTGGTGTTCAACCTCCCTTATCTCTGAATATCAAATACCCAGAAAAATTTAAATTAAAAAAAGATAATTTAAGTATGGTGAGAGAAAATGGCTGTTATAGGGGAAAAAATGGTTAAAGCGTTAAACCAACAACTGAATAGGGAGATTTATTCTGCCTATCTATACCTTTCGATGTCAGCATACTTTGAGTCTTTGGGCTTTAGGGGATTTGCTAACTGGATGAAGGTGCAGTGGCAGGAAGAACTTTTGCATGCGATGAAGTTCTTCGATTACATTGCGAGCAGAGGTGGTAGAATAGAGCTTTATGCAATAGAGGAACCACCCAAAAACTGGAGCTCTCCTCTCAACGCTTTCGAGTTCGGTCTTGAGCATGAGAAGAAGGTAACAAAGCTGATAAGCGATCTGGTCGAACTTTCAATCGCTGAAAAGGACCATGCAACGTTCAACATGCTTCAGTGGTTCGTTAAAGAGCAGGTTGAGGAAGAAGAAAGCTTTGCGGAAATAGTCGGAAAACTGAAGCTTGCGGGAGATGATGGAAGGATCCTGTTTTTAATAGATAACGAACTTGCAAAGAGAAAGTTTGGTGATAGTGAATGAATTTATCTGCCTTATACAAGATAAGTTACGGGCTCTACATCGTGAGTTCTGTAAAAGAGAATAGCTATGCAGGCCAAATAGCCAACACGGTGTTTCAAGTGACTTCTGAACCGCCAAAAATTGCTGTTTGCCTCAACAAGAAAAATGCAACTCATGAGTTTGTAAAAAGCAGTAAAGTATTTGGAGTTAGTGTCCTTGAAAAGGAGACGCCAATGCAGTTTATAGGAAAATTTGGATTCAAAAGTAGCAGAGAAGTAAACAAATTTGAGAACGTGAAATTTAAAATTGGTAAAACTGGAGTCCCGCTTGTCTTGGACCATTCTGTAGCAATCTTAGAAGCAGAAGTAAAAGGAGAGTGTGACGTTGGAACTCATACGCTTTTCATTGGCGAGCTTGTTGATGCTGAAGTGTTGAGCGATGCGGAAGTTATGACCTATGCCCACTACCACTTCATAAAGGGAGGAAAAGCTCCAAAGACTGCAACAGTTTATATAAAGTCGTGATTCTGCTTTTTACTTCTTTTTTGTTATCAGGAAGGTAATGGTCTCCTGACGTCTGAGTTCTTCTATTGTTTCTATCATCCTATTAAGTTGATTTTTGATCTCATTTAGGGCTTTTTCGGTTCCAACCTCGTTGAGTATTTCTAAATATCCCAAAGCAATGGCTATTGGGTTTCTGAGTTTATCCGCCAAATTCTCAAAATGTTTCAAATTCTCTGAAATTACGTTCCACATTATTTTTCTCTCTACGTCTGCATTGTAGTGCTCAAGACCGAGCCCAATGTCTCCTCCAAGCTGAAGAAAAACTTTTAATTCGTTTTCGTCTAAATCTCCAATTGAGCATAAAGCTAAAAGTCCGAGAATTCTGTTTTCATGTGTAAGTGGAATTATAAGACTCTTACCTTTGGATCTCTCACAATTGCACGTTTCGTATCTCAATTCCGGATTTTTGAAAGCAGGACACTCAGAGGCATTCGGAATTGCATCGACGAATTTATTTTGTTTGTTTATCCATATATATGATCTAATACCATAACTCTTTAAAATGCTCCATATTTTTTGGAGTAAAGCGTATTCGTCCCTCTCTTTGAAAATCTGCTGATTTACCTGTGTCAAAATCTGCAAAGCCCTATTCATTTTTTCTAATTGCTGTTGAAGTAAGAATCTCTCGGTTATGTCTCTCGCAACACCTTCACTACCAATAATTTTTCCGTCGACAATTCTTGGCCATTCAAGAACTTCAATGAATTTTGCTTCTCCAGTTGCAGTTCTGGCTTTGAAGATAAATCTAACAGTTTCCCCGCTCAAGACTCTCCTAAAGTTCTCTCTGAGTGTCTCTATTTGATCATCAAAGGATATTATTCTCGAGGTCTTCCCTAAAAGCTCTTCTCTATGGTATCCAACAACTTCATAGGTCTGGTTTACATCTAAAAATCTGCCTTTTTCATCAAGTATAAAGAAGAAGTCTTTACCGCTTTTGAAAAATCGCTCGTAGGCATGTAAAGCGTCTGAAAGTTTTTGCTCTTCAGTATATTCAAAAGCGATAAATAAATCGTAATTTTTAAATCTTGTATATAATAATTTATACACTTTTTTATCAACTACAATTTTCTCCTTATTAGCTAAATCGAGTGAATCGAGCCCAATTTTTTTTGCTTCATCATTTGCGTAAATTAGATTCTCTCCCTCGCGAATAACTAATGCCAATGGTATTTTCTGGATCACATCATGAAGCTCAATCATTCGATTGTATTTGGTAAATCATGGTATTTAAACTTTTCTAATTATAATATTGAGCATAATTATTATAAAGATAATTATTATAGATTATCCAAAAACAAGAAAAACTAAAATTTTTAATCATTTTATTGAAAAGACGATTTAGGGTCTTGAATGAGTCAAGAAAACCTGACCTAAATTTTTTAAATCCATTCATAATTCTCTACGTGGAAGTTTACGTTCTACGCTTAGGGCATCGACTTGGGAGAGATCAGAGAATCTCGACACACGTTGCACTTACTGCGAGAGCATTAGGGGCGAAAGGGATATATTTTACAAAATATGACAAGAGTCTATTTGAAAGTGTCAAAAAAGTTGTTCAGACTTGGGGAGGAAACTTTTTTATAGAAATTGCGGACTGGAAAAAATTGCTTCAAAGTTTTGATGGTTTGAAAGTCCATTTGACCATGTATGGTATTCCATTACCTGATAAAATTGAGGAAATAAAAAAGGCTGATAGATTGCTTGTTGTTGTCGGAGCGGAAAAAGTTCCAAAAGAAGTTTATGAATTGTGCGATCTAAACATTTCCATAGGCACCCAGCCTCATAGCGAAGTTTCTGCCTTGGCCGTTTTTTTGGACAGAGTTCTTGGATTAACATTTAGTATAAGCTTTGCCGATGCAAAGCTAAAAATCGTGCCCTGTGAGAGGGGTAAAAAAGTTTTAAAGTTAGGCGATTATTCGAATCATGATCCATCCTATTGAGTATCGCTATGGAACAAAAGAGATGAAGAGAATCTGGAGCGAGGACAGTAAGATCAAGAGGATGATCTGGGTTGAGATGGCTTTACTTAAAGCTCTCGCGAAAAAAGGATATCTTAGCCACGAAGAAGTTGATAGTGTTCGTAAAAAAGCTCTAAAAATAACACCTGCGAGGGTTAAGGAAATCGAGGAAGAAATAAGGCACGATATAATGGCGCTTGTAAAGGCAATAAGCGAGGTTTCAGATTGTAGATGGATTCATTTTGGAGCAACTTCTAATGACATAATCGACACAGCAACCGCGACCCAGCTAAGGGATAGCATTCTGATTTTTGAGGAAAAAATAAGGAAGCTGGCCTTGATTTTGTGCAATATGGCAATTGAATATAAAGGAGTCGTTTGCCTTGGCAGAACTCATGGTCAACCCGCTTTGCCGACAACATATGGCTTTAGATTTGCAGTGTGGGCTTCGGAGATGGCGAGGCATTATATTAGGCTGAAACAGATGAAAGAAAGGCTTCTCGTTGGAAAGATGAGTGGAGCGGTTGGAACTCAGGCAAGTTTCGGTAAGGATGGCTTTGAAATAGAAAGCGAAGTTATGAGACTTTTGAACTTAAAGCCAGCCATTATATCAACCCAGGTAATCCCGAGAGATCTTTATTGTGAGTATCTTGAATTCTTGGCTAATCTTGCGACAACACTGGAGAAAATCGCGTTAAATATAAGAATTTTGCAGAGGGCTGAGGTAGCAGAGTTAATGGAAAAATTTGAGACTAAGCAGGTAGGGAGTTCTACGATGCCGCATAAGAGAAATCCTATAGATAGTGAAAATGTATGCGGGCTTGCAAGAGTAGTTCGTGGTTTTGTGGAGCCACAACATCAGTCTGCAATCCTTTGGGAGGAGAGAGATTTAACAAATTCTTCTGCAGAAAGGATCACTCTGCTTGAAGCAACAATTTTGGCAGATCATATTCTAACAAGGCTTATCAAGATAATTTCCGGAATTAAAATAGATCTCGAAAACGTAAAAAGGAATTTGGATGCGCAGAAAGGACTTAACTTGAGTGAGGCGGTGATGATCGAGTTGACAAAAAGAGGTGTTGATAGGCAGGAAGCTCACGAAATTCTAAGAAGAGCTTCTATGAGAGCTTATGCCAACAAAAGCTCTCTGCTTGAAGAGCTCATAGCTGATAAAAATGTGTTGAAATATCTGAAAAAGGAGGAGCTATCTGAACTGCTCAAACCTGAAAATTATCTGGGAACAGCACTTGAGAGAATTGAAATGGTAGTGGACTGGGTAAGAAAAACCGTAAATGAGAGCTGAAAATAAGATAATATCTCTCCTTGAAAGAGTGAAAGAGAGGGGTGAACTTCAGAGCGATATAGCAAGGAAATTGAACCTTTCAAAATCGACTGTATCGGAAATTCTGTCGTTTCTGGAAGAGAAAAAGATCATTGCAAGGGTTGAGGTTTCACCCAAATCCTACCGAGTCTGGCTTTCAAAGTTTTATCCGCAACCCATTGAGGGAGTTTTAAGAATTGGTATTCTAAAGGCGAGCGAATACGTAAGAGTCGTATCTGCAGGAAAAAAAGTAGGGGCAATCTTCAAGATTTACCAGAATGGTATTGAGGCGACAAAAGATCTTGTTCACGGTTTAGTCGATGTGGTTGCAAGTCCTTTTGTGACTCAAGCCTTTTTTGGAGTGTTGATGAAAAATATAACGATTTTTAGGCCAATAGCCATGAATGGTTGTGGCGTAATCTTCTCAAACGGGAGAGACTTTGGTTGTTCGGAGTTTTCAACAATGGAAAGAATTCTTAGAAAGTTTATGAAAGTTAGTGGAATTGAGGAAAGGATAAGATATTTTAATTCGCCGGAAGATATGATTGCTGAACTCCCTAATCTGAGAGGTGTGGCAATATGGGAGCCTTATCTAACGATGCTTCCAGGTAAAGCCGAGTATTTTTCTTCTATTCTCGGAGATTTCCTTTGTTGCTCTCTTGCGGTTAACAACGAATTTTTTGAGAAGAATAGAGATATTTTTGATTCATTTGTTAAAGAATACGATAAATCAAGCCCAAAAGATGGCGTAGAGGATCTTGCAGCGCTTATTGGATTTTCCAGAGACTTAATTGGCAAGTCTCTCCATAGTTACAATTTTGAAGTTGATTTTGAATGCTTTAAAAAAGAAATGGAGGAGTTAAAATTTGGTGGGATCGAAGAGATTCTTCGCTTTTATTAAATCGCTTAACTTTAAAACACTCTCAAACTTTAATTCTGACTCTTCTCTATCCACAACTGCAACGATCGTCGTAACTATTGCTCCCCCTTTCTTTACTCTCTCAGCTACTGAAAGGGCGGATTTACCCGTGGTGATCACGTCTTCTACAATTACAATTCTCTCTCCTTCTCTTAGCTCTCCAATCCTGTCTCCACCAAGTCCATAGCTTTTTTGTTCTTTTCTGAAGATAACAAGCGGTTTTTTTGTCTTTAGAGATACCGCAGTTGCTATCGGAACTCCTCCAAGTTCTATACATGCAATTTTATCAAATTCATATTTTTTTAAAATTTCCGCAATTCCCTCTGCGATCATCTCGAGGATATCTGGATATGTAACTGCAAGTTTTATGTCGACGTAAACGTTGCTCCTCTTCCCTGAGGACAAAACAAAGTCTCCAAATTTTAGAGCTCCTACCTCGATCAGCCTTTTAACAAGGCTCACCATGGCACCTCCTTCAATTTCATTTTATAGGCCAGCAGGTTAATCAATATGTGAAGCACTGGAGTTATTACAATTGCTATCGCTATCTCGAGAATTCCAAAAAATTCCCAGAAAGCGCCTGTAAGACTTGCGAATGCCATAGCAAAGAGAAGAAAAGTAAGCTGATCGACAATCGGTAAACTACTACCCCTTTCAAAACCGAGTCTTCGTTTAAAAAAGCTTCCAAGAGAATCCCCCACCATAGACCCAAATGTGAAAGCCAGAATTAAACACAGAAATTCGCTGTATTGAAGTGAAGAGAAGAGCTTTATGCCAATTTGCGGTTCTGTTACTCTCTGGATATTTGCAACAAGAATTCCGCCCAAAATACCTCCAAAGAATCCCGAAATAGTTTTTCCATCTCCCAAAATTCTACGACCATCTATGAAGTTCTTTCCAAAGTCAATTGGTTTCAGCCCACCAAGAATTACCGCAAAGTTATTTGGAGTGTATGCGGGAAGGAGAAGCCATATAACCTTGATCAGCAAATCAAACATTACAGACCACTCTCCACTCACAATTTCTGCATGCAAAATTCTTCCAGTCTTCGAGCACACTTGGAATCTTGGATTTTAGTTCGCTCCATCCGATCTTTGAACCAATTTCAAGTTTGATTAGCCTTAAGGCAAGATTATCAAGTTCTTTAACTTCTTTTTCAGCTTCGGGATGATAATTACAATAGCCAAGATTGTGAGGGCAAAATTCGCATATTTCATCCACTCCTTCAACGATCTCCACAACTGAAATATTTTTTAGGATCTCCCTTAATCTTTTCTTGAACTCCTCATCATAGCCCTCGCCTTTGAAGAAGTGAAGACAAATCAAGTGGTGTCCCCTCAATCTGTGCATGTTGGCAATCTTCCCATAATTAAAAAAGTTTCCCAATTGGTTAAATGAGCAGAAAATAATAAAAAGATAACATTGAATTTATTTCAGCTCAAGATCGCCATGCCTCTTTATGTAGTTGACAAGCCCCCCCTCGTTTAAGATTTTTATCATCACTTCTGGCAAACTTTTGGACTTTATTTCTCCCCTTTGCGTGTAAATCACTCCTTTTGAGATATCGACTTCGATCTCTTCTCCATCTTTAATTTCGTCTGTGGGGGCTATGAGTAGTGGGAGTCCGATGTTTATAGCGTTTCTGTAAAAGATTCTTGCAAAAGATTTTGCAATGACAGCACTAACTCCAGCGATCTTCAAGGCAAGTGGAGCATGCTCTCTACTGCTACCCATCCCGAAGTTTTTACCTGCGACAATAAAATCCCCGGGCTTAAATTTTTTGATAAACTCTGGATCTGCATCCTCCATTATGTGTTTTGCAAGCTCGGGCATGTTGCTCCGTAAATGATAGTATCTGCCAGGAGTTATGTGGTCTGTTGAAATGTTATCCCCAAATTTCCAGGCTCTTCCCTTTAGCCTCATCATTTCGGACCCTTGGAAACGAATACGGGAACTTCGCTCATTCTGATAACAGGATCCGAGACGCTACCTCCGATAAGGGATCTGGGTAAACTGAGCCCTCGAGAGCCCAGAAATATCGTGGTGGCCTTGAGTTCTTCTTGTTTCGAAATTATCATTTTTGCGGGTGATCCAGAAACGTTGATTTCTGTTAATTTAATTCCTTTTGCCCTTAAATCATCTGCTACAGCTTTCAGGTCATCTTTTCTGCTCTTGCTGTCTTCATCCACATGCAACAGTATCATTTCGCCACTAGTTCTTTTTGCAATTTCTGTGGCGTATTCCAGAGCTCTCTGGGCAAACTTGGAGAAATCATATGCTACAAGAATTTTTCTGAACAGGAAATCGCAGGGCTTGTAGCATTTGATTTCATTTTCCAGTATTTCGGTTTTTGACTTGAAGACGTAAACCGGAATTTCTGATTTTCTCGCAACCCCTTCAGATACGCTCCCAAGTAGGATCTCCTTGAAAATTCCCCTCCCACGTGCACCAATCGATATGAAATCATAAGACTTTGAGTTTTTGACAATTTCGTTAACAGGATTGCCAGACGGGAATGGTTTAATTACCTTTGCTTTTAAACCAGTCTTTTCAATTTTATCCAGTAGCTTTGGAAGCTCTTCTTCAGCTCTTTTTTCTTCGAGTTCTATGTATCTTCCAAGGTCGAAACCACCACTGACGGAACTTAATCTCGCTGTGTTTATAACGAAGAGAACACCAACTTCCTTAACTCCGGCATTTTTGAAGTCTTCCAAAAACTCAGAGACGATCATGCTGTATGGTGAGAAATCTGTTGGAAATAGCATCTTTTCAAGCACCACCATAATCTGCAGCGGATCAGCAATGCTTATAAACATTTCGAAAAAGGCAATGCTATGGAATTCAGAGTCGTGATCTCGGATCCAAAAACTGGCAAGGCTTATCAGAAAACTGTGAGCGGAGCGAATGCTAACCGATTGATAGGAAAACAGATAGGAGAAATAATAAGCGGAACGATTCTTGATTTACCGCCTGATTACGAACTTCAGATAACCGGAGGTTCGGATAAAGATGGGTTCCCCATGCGTCCTGACATTCCTGGTGGTAGCAGGAAGAAGATTCTGCTCTCAGGCGGGATTGGATTTAGACCAAAAGAGCCAGGATTAAGAAAAAGGAAGATTGTAAGAGGCAGGGTTATCACAAAAGATATCCTGCAAATTAACGTAAAAGTTGTGAAACACGGAAAAGTTCCGCTTGAAGAGATAATAAAGTAAATGGCTCTTTTAGATCACAAGCACAGGGCTCAAAGATTTTACAGGTATTTTTCCAAGGTATACGATTATGTCAATCCATTATTTTACTCGAATGAAATGCGTGAAAAAGTAATCGAAATGGCTGAAATTGGTGAAGATGACAGTGTTTTGGAGGTGGGATGTGGAACTGGATTTACCACGCTTGGAATAGCGAGAATAGTGCCTCAAAAGAAAATTTTTTGCGTTGATTTGAGCAAAGAACAGATAAAAAAAGCAAAAAAGAAATTAAGTGCCAATTTCATTCTTGGAGATGCAGAAAACCTGCCTTTTAAAGATAAAACGTTCGATGCAGCAATTTCTGCAGGAAGTATAGAATACTGGCCAAACCCGCTTAAGGGAATTTTGGAGATGGTAAGAGTCACAAAGAAAGGTGGAAAGGTTGTAGTTCTCGCACCAAGAAGACCAGATAATTTTCTGGTTAGGAGGTTTGCAGAGAGTATCATGCTTTTTCCGTCAACTGAACAATGTCTCGACTGGTTTAAAAAGGCTGGACTTAAAAATATCGAGTTTTTCGAAATGGGCCCATATAGATTCTGGAGCAGGCTCGTCATTATAATTGCGGGCGAGGTTCCATAACTTTTAAAATCCAGAATAAATTTCTTAAGGGGTCAAATTGAGGGGTTTGAGATCTGCCATACTCGGAATTCTGATAAGTTTAGTCACGACTGCTATAATCTTCAAACTTACAGAAACAAGTCTGACTTGGGAATCCCTTAGTCGAGTTAATCTGACATTTTTAGCGTTGGCAGTATTATTCCAGCTCGTATTTCTGTTTTTGTGGGCTTTAAGACTTATGGAGATATCCAGGTATCTTCAGTTTCAGGTTTCTTATGCAAGTGCCGTTAAAATTACAATGAATAGTATGTTTTTTGCTGCAATCACCCCCTCTTCTGCGGGAGGGGAGCCTGTAAGAATCAAAATGCTCTCCGATAGGGGAATGGCATTAGGAAAAAGCACATTCGTTGTAATAACTGAGAGAGTTCTCGATTCGATTTTCTTCATCCTTGCTCTTCCGATATTCCTGATATTCACGGGCTTTGCAACAGAACTTGGCTACAGAGTCGCAATTGTATTCATCGTTCTCTTCTTTATATTTCTATACTTTCTCTATGCGATCTTGAAGAACGAGGGCAGTATACAGAAATTTTCAACTATTGCAAATAAGATTTTCAAAAGGCAAAGAATTGCAGAAAGACTTGAAATTGAACTTAAAAATTTTAGAGACGGTTCTTTAAGGTTGCTTTCAGATCCAATGAATTTATTGATGCTTTTCACTTTAACCGCGCTTATGTGGAGCGCAACATTCCTAATTCCATCGATAATATTGCTTTCCCTCAACCAAGATCCACATTTTCTGATTTCATATACAGCTCAGCTGATAATCGTCGTAATTTCTCTAATCCCGCTAACTCCGGGCAGTAGCGGTATTGCTGAGACAAGCATGGCTTATCTATACTCGAAATTTGTTGATCTCAGCATTTTGGGTTCTCTGGTAGGGGTCTGGAGACTTATAACTTACCATCTTAACATTTTAATTGGCATTCTTTCGCTAAACGCGGGAATTTTCAAAAAATTTTTTAACTAACATAGTCTTCACGGTCGAATTGAAGACTTAAATCTTGGAGCATTTTTGAAGCAAGTCCCAGTAGGACTCTATCTTCTCCAATAAGTTCTCTAATGAGCATCAAGGAAGCGGATTCTTTTAATTCAACACTTTTTAATTCTTCAAGTAACCTCAGGAGCTTCATAGTGAGTTTGTAAATTTCGGCAAGTTTTACTCCATCTTCTCCTTCAACAATTTCTTCCTCTTCTTCGTCAAAGAAATCAAACTCGTCCATAGGTAAGCTGTTAGCTTGATCGAGATTTAAAACTTTTCATGGATTTAAAACCGCTTCGTGTTGAAGACACATACAAGAAAAGCTTTTATTCATGTTAAAAAGAGATAAATTCATGGGGGAACTCACTGAAAAGATTAGAGAAAAAAGAAAGGAATGGGAGAAAGAATGCTTAGAACCTTGGCTTTCGAAAACTGAAAAGGAGTCAAGAAAATTTGAAACTCTCTCAGGTATCGAGTTAAAAGAGGTTTACGATCCTTCAGATATTGCGCATCTTGACTTTTTAGGAGATTTAGGCTATCCCGGAGAGTTTCCGTTCACAAGGGGCATTTATCCGACAATGTATCGTGGAAGACTCTGGACTATGAGGCTTTTTTCAGGCTTTGGGACTGCTGAGGACACAAACAAAAGATGGAAAATGCTTCTTGAAGAAGGCGAAACTGGGTTAAGCACCGCATTCGATTTCCCAACGCTTATGGGACTCGACAGTGACGATCCGCTTGCAGAGGGGGAAGTTGGAAAATGCGGAGTTGCTGTTGATACGCTTAGAGATTTCGAAATACTCTTCGATGGCATTCCCCTTGATAAGATCTCCACGTCCTTTACGATAAATCCACCAGCGGGGATAATACTGGCGATGTATACCGCAATTGGAGATCTGCAAGGGGTTCCGAGGGATATGTTAAGGGGCACTATCCAGAACGACATGCTTAAGGAATTTCATGCTCAAAACACGATTGTTTTGCCTCCTGAAGCTTCGATTAAGCTCGTAACAGATATATTCGAATGGGGAATAAAGAACGTTCCCAAATTCAATCTGATCAGCATCTCGGGATACCACATCAGAGAAGCGGGCTCCACTGCGGTGCAGGAACTTGCCTTTACAATTGCAGATGGCATGGCTTATGTTGAATCTGCTATTGAAAGGGGAATAGACATCGACAGGCTTGCTCCCCAGCTGAGCTTCTTTTTCAACTCTCACAACGACTTCTTTGAAGAGATTGCAAAGTTTAGAGCTGCAAGGAGAATGTGGGCAAAAATAATGAAGGACTATGGAGCAAAGGATCCGAGATCTTGGTGGATGAAGTTCCATGTTCAGACCGCGGGCTGCACGCTTACCGCTCAGCAACCGCTAAACAACATAGTTCGAGTTTCACTTCAAGCCCTTGCAGCAGTTCTTGGCGGTTGTCAAAGTCTGCACACGAATAGCTTCGATGAAGCATGGGCATTGCCAAGTGAAGAAGCGGTAAGGGTCGCTCTGAGAACCCAACAGATAATTGCATACGAAAGCGGGGTCACTAATGTTGTAGATCCGCTCGGGGGTAGCTACTACGTTGAATGGCTCACAGACAAAATCGAGAAGCTCGCATGGAAATACATTGAGAGAATCAGGGAAATGGGAAATGGAAGTATGCTCAGGGGAGTTTTGAAGGGTATAGAGAACGGCTTCTTTGTTAGAGAGATATCGGAAGCTTCTGCAAAGTATCAGAGAGACTTTGAGGAGGGTAAAAGAATTGTTGTTGGTGTTAACAGATTTAGGATAAATGAAAAGCTCGGGATACCGATTTTAAAGATCGATCCAGAAGTGGAAAGAAGACAAATTGAGAGATTGAAGAAAGTGAAGGCTGAGAGGGACAGCAAGGCAGTTAAGGAGAACCTTGAGTGGCTTAAGAGCAGTGCAGAAAACGGAGAAAATCTGATGCCCGCAATTTTCGAGGCAGTAAAGAGCTATGCAACGATTGGTGAAATCATGGGAACGCTAAAGCAGGTTTATGGAACTTACAGAAAACCGATAATAATTTAGGTGGTGTTCATGGATAAAATAAGGGTTCTTATTGCAAAAATTGGTCTTGACGGACACGATAGGGGTGCTAAGGTTATTGCAAGATTTTTGCGAGACGCAGGCTTCGAAGTGATATACACTGGAATCCACAGAACTCCTCAGGAGGTTGCAAGAGCAGTTATAGACGAGGACGTCGATGTTCTTGGCATAAGCATTCTTAGCGGAGCACATAATACGATCGTGCCAAGAGTTTTGGATTATATAAGGCAGTATGGTGGAAATCCACAGGATCTCGTGGTATTGGTAGGCGGAACCATTCCAGCGGAAGATATAGCAAAGCTAAGGGAAATTGGGGTCGATGAAGTCTTTATTCCGGGGACACCTATCTCGGAGATAATTAGGTTTATCAAGGAGAAGGTTGCTGAAAAAAGGGGCAAGTTATGAATGTCTCGGACTTCATTGATGGAATAACCGCTGGAAACCGAAGAGTTCTTGCAAAAGCCATAAGCCTTGTCGAGAATGAGCATCCATTAGCAAAGGAAATACTTCGTGGAGTTTATGGCAGAACCGGTAGGGCACAGATAATCGGTATAACTGGTTTTCCAGGAACAGGAAAGAGCACGATTGTCAGCAAACTCGTTGAAGAATTTCGAAAGCGTGAAAAAAGCGTTGGAGTTGTTGCAGTCGATCCAAGCTCGCCCTTTACAGGCGGAGCTCTGCTTGGCGACAGGGTTCGCCTTGAAGGTGCTGACGTGAGCAAAGATCTCTGGATCGATGCCAAAGTCTTCTTCAGAAGCATGGGATCCCGTGGCAGAGTCGGGGGAATTGCTAAAAAGACTGGAGAAGTCGTGAAGTTGCTTGATGCTGGTGGCTATGAAGTGATCTTCGTGGAAACAGTCGGAGCGGGACAGAGCGAAGTTGGCATTATGGAGATCGCCGACACGATTGTTGTTGTGTTGATGCCTGAAACGGGAGATGATATCCAAGTCAACAAGGCGGGAATTCTCGAAATCGGCGACATATTCGTGATAAACAAGTCAGATCTTGAAGGGGCGGAGAATGTTGAGAGATGGCTTAAATATATGCTCTCTCTTGACGAAACAATCCAATCTGCAGACAAAGAAGTTGCAAAATGGCAAAAGAGAGTTATAAGAACTGTTGCAACAAAAGGAATTGGGATAAAGGAACTTGCTGACGCAATTTGCGAGCACTTTGAATTTCTAAAGCTGAATGGAATTTTAAAGGCAAAAAGAGCTGAAAAGGCAAAATTAATGGCTATTGAGCTTGCCATTGAGGATATAAAGGCTGAAATTTTAAAGAGATATGGAAATCTGCTTGAAGAGAATGCTTCAGACCCATACGCGGTTGCTGAAAAGATCGTGAAGGAGTTGATAAAACCTTAAAAATTGGTGGCATTCTTTGATTATGATCCAAGCAAAGGTTCTTGAACTTGCAAGTTTCTATCCTGGTCCATTCTGCACGAGGATTCTTCAGCTACTTGGTGCTGAAGTCATAAAAATCGAACCCCCTGCTGGAGATCCTGCAAGAAACCTCGAAGAGATCTTTGCAGTTTTTAATGCAGGTAAAAAATTTATAACACTTGATTTAAAAAGCGAAGAAGATAAAGTTCGATTTTTTTCGCTTACAAGAGATGCGGACGTTATTGTAGAGGGCTACAGACCTGGCGTTGCAAAGAAGCTCGGAATCGATTATGAGGCGGTTTCAAAAGTTAACCCAAGGATAATATACTGCTCGATTTCTGCATTTGGTCAGAACTCGAGACTTTCTCAGTATCCCGCACACGATCTGAACGTTCTTGGAATTCTTGGCATTCTTGAGATCTGTGGAAAAGGAAAGCTTTTGGATCCGAATGTTCAGCTCGCAGACTTCTCTTCATCAGTCTTTGCTGTTATAGCAATTCTTTCAGCGCTGATAGAAAGAGAGAAAACTGGAAAGGGTAAGTTTATCGACATCAGCATGCTCAAGTCTGCAGCATTTGCAGTGCCGATTCACACAACCTCGATCCTCAACGGCTTGGGAATCCTGCCAGTCTTCACAAGAAACCCTGCCTATGAAATTTACAAAACTTCAGACGGTTTTATAACCATAGGCATAATCTCGGAAGAACACTTCTGGCGGAGACTTTGCAAAGCACTTAATCTAAACACCGACAGTTCTCTTTTTGAGAGCATTGAAAGATACGAAGAGCTCAGAAATCTCATATCTTTAAAGCTCGAAAAAATGAAAACTGATGAAGCAATAAAGGTTTTGCAAAATGCTGACGTTCCAGCCTTCGAGGTTTTAAGCCTGAGAGATCCTGATAGAATCGAAGAATTGCTCGGAGACAGAATTTTTGAAGAGATAGAGTTTGGAGAAAAGAAAATAAAGGCTGTTAAAAAACCGTTTTGATCGCTATGGACATCGTCGTCGGAGGTGGCAAATTCGGAATAAAAGCAGTCGAGTTCTTGATCAAACAGCATAGAGAATTCGTTGTTCTCGACAGAAATCCAGAATGCGAAGTCTTAAAACGATTTGGCGCTGGTATTGAGCTTATAAATGAGGGTGCTGAAAAGCTTTATGAGATCGCTCAAAGGGTTAAGCCTGAATGGATCTTCCCCACCGCTCCTGTGCACGTTGCTGCAGAAGCGCTCAGAGATCTTTTTGAGCCTTGGAACGAAGTGATCGATTGTATTTTATCTGGAATTCCTCAAAAGCTTGTCGTGGCTGTTGGAAACGGTGGAATCGTTCTTAGCTACAACAGAGATGGAATTTGCCTTGAAAACTGCAATTCTCCAGACGTTTGCCCGATCACGAAACTGAAAAGACCATGCCCAATGTTCGAATTGATAAGATTTGCATATCCGAAAGCTTTAGTGCTGATCAGCTATCAGCTTGCTCCTGGTTTGGGGGCGATCAAGGGCTCCGAGTTTTTAGAAGTAATAGAAAAAGCTAAAGAAAGCGATAGAGTCGTCATTGCTACCGCCTGCAAATGTCATGGAGTTATAACAGCATTAAAAAAGAAGGGGAGCCCTTAAAGAAACTTAATTTTTAATTGGTTTAATCCAAGCTTTGAAAAGGACGAAATTTTATTATATTCCACCCAAAATCACAGCCATGGTAAAGATCGTTGATCTCACACTTAGAGATGGACACCAATCGCTGTTAGCCACGAGAATGCGGACAAGGGACATGATCCCGATCCTTGAAAAGTTCGATTCTGCGGGCATTTACTCATTCGAGGTCTGGGGAGGTGCAACTTTCGACGTCTGCCACAGATTTCTGAACGAGAATCCGTGGGAAAGACTCAAAGAGATCAGGAAGAGAGTTAAGAATACCCTTCTGCAAATGCTCCTCAGAGGGCAGAACCTTGTTGGCTATCGAAACTATCCCGATGACATCGTTGAGAAATTTGTAAAGAAGACGATCGAAAATGGTTTAGATGTTTTCAGGATCTTTGATGCGCTGAATGATGTCCGAAATCTTGTAGCCCCGATCAAATTTGCAAAGAAGTTCGGAGCACACCACGTGCAGGGAACGATCTGCTATACAATCTCTTCAGTGCACACGATCGAGAAATACGTTGAAACCGCAAAACAGCTTGCAGAACTCGAAATAGACTCGATCTGCATTAAGGACATGGCGGGGCTACTCTCACCAAAAGTTGCAAGCGAACTTGTTAAGGCATTAAAGAAAGAAATAAGATTACCGATCAACGTTCATTCACACTACACAAGCGGAATGGCTTCAATGGCTTTGCTAAAAGCTGTGGAAGCGGGAGCGGACATGATCGACACCTGCATGTCCCCTCTTGCCTGCGGAACTTCCCATCCACCAACAGAGAGCATGGTATTTGCTCTTGAAGAGCTTGGCTACAAAACTGGGGTCAAATTGGATGTGCTTCTTGAAGTCAGGGAATACTTTATGAAGCTCAGGGAGAAGTATGCTGGCTATCTGGATCCGCTTTCAACGATCCCCGACACGAACGTGCTTGTTTATCAGATCCCCGGCGGGATGTTCTCGAATATGATCTCACAGCTGAAAGAACAGAATGCCCTCGAAAAGCTACCCGAAGTTTTGAAGGAAGTGCCGAAAGTGAGAGAGGATCTTGGCTATCCACCACTTGTAACGCCTACAAGCCAGATCGTCGGCGTTCAGGCGGTGCTCAACGTGCTCATGGGAGAGAGATACAAAGTCGTAACGAAGGAAACAAAAGACCTTGTTAAGGGAATGTATGGCAGAACTCCCGCACCAATTAAAGAAGAGATCGTGAAGAAAATCCTTGGCAATGAAAAGCCAATTGACTGCAGACCAGCTGATTTGCTTGAACCAGAGTTCGAAAAGAGAAAGAAAGAACTGCTGGAAAAAGGAATTGAGCCAAGTGACGAGAACGTGCTAATCTATGCTTTGTTCCCGCAAACTGGGCTTCAGTTCCTGATGAAGCAAACAAAGGAAGAACCTTTCCCTTCGACCTCAAGGAAAGTTGAGGGTAGCTTTGAAGTTGTCATAGATGGTGCGAAGTATACTGTGAGCGTTAAACCCACATAACTTTTTTGAAAGCTTTTTGCTAAAAACTTGGTAATAAAAAACAACCAAAAATTCATGAAGCGACCGACTTATGCTGAATTCTTCTCGGGGGCATAGTAGAGCAACATGGTTCGGTTGCAGAGTCATAGGAAGTTTGAAATATTTAAAGTTCAACAGTATACTATGGATGAGTTTGTGGAGGCGGAAATAATTGCGGAAACCCCATCCCTGAAGAATCCGATTATACTCACGAGTTTCCCGGGAATAGGGCTTGTTGGCACAATTGCAACTGGTTACTTTATCACTGAACTTCCACTCGAAAATCTTGGTATCTTGGATTCCAAGGAGCTCCCTCCTGTGGCAACGCTTTTTGAAGGAGTAGTTTTACCCCCTATTAGGATTTATCAGTGCAAAGAATTGAACTTTCTGCTTATCCATTCTGATCTCCCAATAATTCCTCAGATAGCGTATGGAATAAGCAAAGTCATCGTGGACTGGGCTATTCAAATTAAAGCACATCGTATTTTCTCTCTTGCAGGAATAGCAACTTTTGAAGACAAGAAGAGAGTTTTTGGTGCTGTAACTCATAAAGATTTGCTCGAAGAAATAAAAGATCATGTGGAGATCCTCAGAACTGGCACAATATCCGGTGTTGCGGGAAGCATAATGAACGAGTGCGTGGCTGTGAAGTTTCCGGGTATCGCATTGCTGGGAGAGACAACCGGTTTTAATCCCGATCCAAGGGCTGCAGCAAATTTGATAGGAGCGTTAAACAAGATTTTGGGCTGGAAAATAAGTGTTGAAAAATTACTTCAGGAAGCAGAATTTATAGAGGCGCAGATGCAGAAGCTCGCTCAACAGGCTGTGCAGGAAGTAAAGAAAGAAGAGTTTCCAATGTATGGGTGAGAAAATGAGATGCTACGTTCTAACGGGGATAGCAAGGGGGATTATCGAGGACATTGTAAGAAGGAACATAAGAACGATAGAACTTCGAAGTGCTCACAACGTTGCGACAGCGATGAAGCTGAACCTTGGAGATTGCGTTTTTCTAACTTACTCCAGAATAAGAGATTTGGAGCGAGGAATTAGCGGTATAATTGCAGAGGTTAGCGGAAAAGAACTCGTTCAACAGTCCTTATTTTACTCATCTCCACACTACATTGAGGAAAGCGAAATGGTCGTCGTAAGACTGAAATTGAATCCAAGAGGAGTTGGTAGGATTGTTCAGATAAAAACTGGAGATCCCCTTGAGGCAATAGAAGCAGAGGTAGTTGAAGTGACTCATTTTACCGCATGGTAAATCTTTTCTTTAATTCCTGTCCAATTTCGTGTGCAATTTTTATAGGAAGAGGAAGCCTACCCCTAATACAGAGTTTTATGACTTCAAGGGCAGTTTCCGGAGAAATAAAACTTCCAGGAGAAATATATATTTCCTTACAATTTTTACACCCTTTTAATGTGTATCCTATGGTTTTTTCTCGGTCCTTGATGGTTTTGATGTCTCCGTTGCCTTGGATTTCACCAAAAAGTTTCTTTTTTGTTACACCAATTGTAGGTGTGTTCGTTTTTATCGCAATGTAGGTGGCAAGCCCACATCCTCGTGGGTGAGCTATTCCGCTTCCATCGACGATTATGACCGTATTATCAGAGATGAGCTTTTTGACAGCATTAACTGCGGGTTCACCCTCTCTGAACATCAGGTATCCGGGTATGTAAGGGAAACTAACTTCGTCAATGGAAAAATTTTTTTCAATTTCCTTCAATGCTGGGAATTCAAACTTTACCGCACACGATATTATTTTATCTCCAACGAAGGTCTGATCGACTCCGATTACGTATTTTATTTCATCAATTCTATATCTGTCTCTCAAATCAACTTTTCTAGCAATACATAGCTGAATCTCGTTCAGTTCCTCAATGTTCATCTAAAGCACTTCCAGAACTTCGAGTGGACTTTTTTTACCTCTTCAATATTTGTTTTTAGTTTTGGGATTGCTGCAGTCTTTTTTCTCCATACGAGCTCAGCAAGATAGTTTTCGGGCTCTCTTATTGCGGAAATGTCAAAGCCAGCCATTGCAGAAATTATACCGAGATTTGTGTATGGCAACGCTGCTTCGACGCTGTAGCCGCCTTCGAGAGTTGCAACAACTCTCCCGTCGCAAAGCTCTTCTGCTATGCTTATGCACCATTTGAACATCTCTGCATAACCCTTTGCAGTTAAAGCCAGTCCAGTGAGCTGATCCGTAAAGTGGGCATCAAGTCCGGCGGAGATTGCAATGAATTCCGGCTCAAATTCGAGTGTTATTGGTTCGATAATTTCTTCAATGACCATCTTATATCCTTCATCTCCCGTGCCCGGCGGAAGAGGGATGTTTACAGTATAGCCCATTCCCTCGCCTTCTCCACACTCCTGAGGATAGCCAGTGCCAGGATATAGGGGTATCTGGTGAGTTGAGATAAATAAGACCCTTTTATCATTGTAGAATACCTCCTGCGTTCCATCGCCATGGTGAGCATCCCAGTCAAGGATAAGGATCCTTTTAAGTCCCTTCTTCAGTAACCACTTTACCATCACCGCAATGTTGTTTATATAGCAGAATCCCGCACCTATGTGAGGTTTTGCATGATGTCCTGGCGGACGAACCAAGGCAAATGCATTATCTACTTCTCCTTCGAGGACAGCTTTGGCTCCTCTAATTGTTCCACCAGCAGCGAGTAAGGCCTTTTCAAATACTCCGACAGGAATATTCGTGTCCGCATCTATTACTCCACCGGTCTTGCTTTCTTCCCTAAGAAAGTCGATGTATTCCTTGGTGTGCACTTCGAGAACGTCTTCGATGCTCGCCTCAACTGGTTCAAGGATTTTTATCTCGGGAGAGTCAAATATTCCCTCTTCTCTTAGCTGATCTATTGTATAGGCTAGTCTTTCTTTTCTTTCCGGGTGAGTTGGACTCTGCTCGTGTTCGAGATAAGCTGGATGGAATACAATGCCCGTTACCATTGGCTTAAGTTCCTGAAAGAATATTAAAGTTTTACTCAATAGAAAAATGTTGAAATTGGCTAAGAAAGAAATAGGTATTTTAAATTTAGAAGGTTGGTGCTAAACTCCGCCAAAGCTCTTGTATGGGAATTCTTGGATTCGACGCAATATTGCTTGCAATATTCGCAGGAATCTTAGGCTGGATTTAATCAGGCTTCGATGAATTCAAGAGTTAATCCAATATCTTTTTCGGTATCGAGATAGGCGTATCTGACTCCAGCGATCTCTCCTTGCTCAACAACTTCCATTCCATTCTCCTTTGCAATCCTCAGCTTTTCGTCCAGATTCTTAACAAAGAAGCCAATATGGTGCAATCCCTCACCTTTTCTTTTAAGAAACTCTGCATGTATTGTTTCGCCTTCGAGAACCTGAATCAGTTCGAGCTGAACTTCTCCAAGATTTGTTAGCGCAATCTTTAGTCTTCCCTTTTGTTGTTGGGTTTCAAAGATAACGAAATCAACTCCGAACTTTTCTCTGAAAAATCTCGTCAATTTATCGATATCTCTCGTTACAACTCCGATCTGATCTATTCTCAGATCTTCCATGCAAAAATTAAAACTATTAAAAATAAAATTTTTTCTATCGCGTTAGCTTACCACCCAGAAACCTACTTATAACAATCTTCTGCGCCTCACTCGTCCCTTCATAGATCGTCCCAACCCTCGCATCCCTGTAATACCTCTCGACATCGTATTCCTTGCTGTATCCATAACCACCGAATATCTGCACAGCCTCACTGCAAACCCTCACAGCCACTTCACTTGCAAATAGCTTCGCAGCAGAACTTATCGCAGGATTTGCGCTTCCTTCATCAACAAGCCAAGCAGCCTTATAAACCAAAAGCCTCGCAGCCTCAATCATCGTGAACATCTCAGCAAGCTTAAAAGCTATAGCCTGATGCTCAATCAATGGCTTTCCAAATGCCTTCCTCTGCTTTGCATACTCCAGTGCCCTCTCATAGGCTCCAATTGCCATTCCAAGGTGCAGGGCTCCGATTTTAATTCTGCTTTCGTTAAAGAAATCCATTAGCTGGTAAAAACCCCTGTTCTCCTTGCCTATAAGATTCTCCGCAGGAACTCTGACACTTTTAAGCACAACTTCGCAGGTATCGTGGCAGTTAAGACCCATCTTCTTGATTCTTTTAGCCTCATAGCCTTCGCGAGTTGTTTCAACGATAAAAGCACTTATTCCGGCATGTGGAGGGCTTGTTTCTGAAGTCTTTGCAAGAACAATTGCGTAGGAAGCGATGCTACCGTTTGTTATGAACGTCTTTGAGCCGTTGATCACCCAATCGTTGCCATCTTTTACAGCCTTTGTTCTAATTGCGGAAACATCTGTTCCGCAGTCCGGCTCAGTTATTGCAATCGCGGATGGAGCTTTTCCTTTTACTACTCCCGGGATGTAGCTTTCCTTTTGCTCTTCAGTGCCATGCTTTAGGATCATAGGAACTCCAAGCACCGCAAGATCGATTGCGGATCCTATGCTACTGTCCGCTCTTGTTAGTTCGATGCTGATCACAGCCTCAGCCAAGCATCCCATTCCCGCTCCGCCTAACTCTTCGGGAACGCTCGCTCCAATATAGCCCAGCTTCGAGGCTTTTCTGTAGATTTCCCATGGATATTCTGCCTTTTCATCGAACTCCTTTCCGTAGGGCTTTATCTCTTTTTCAGCAAACTCTCTAACCGCATTCTGCAAGTCTCTTAGCTCTTCGCTTAGCTCAAATTTCATCCTCTTATCCCTCTATTTTGAAATATGGCACGACTCTTTTGCTCTTATCTGGATAGAACATCTCACTCTGAAATTCCTTGGCGTAAATCGAAACCCTCTTTCCGATAAGATCCTCGCTGTCAGCAATTTTTGGATCGACATCGAGCCTTCCAACGATCCATGCCCCTTCGAGAAGCTCAACGAGTGCTACAGTATATGGGGCCTCTTTTTCGTATCCCATTGGGGCTATGTAAGTGACGGTATAGCTTTTGATAACTCCCTTGCCACTTAGCAAAACCCTCTCAAGATTTCTGGAAGAACATTTGTTGCAGGTGTTCTTTGGAGGGCATGTAATCGCCCCGCAGTCTTTGCATTTCAAGCCAATGAGTTTTCCTTCCTTCAGGTTGCTGAAGAACTCTGCAAACATCATTCCACCCCCAGGATCACATTTACAAGGGTTCCGAAATCGCCTCCAAGCGTGTCGGTCATTGCAATTCTTGCATCCTTCACCTGATTCCACTTGAACTCTCCTCTTAGCTGTTTCACCGCAGAATAAATCTGCGAAACCCCCGTGGCGCCGACTGGATGTCCTTTACCAATAAGACCACCATCTGGATTGACTGGAAGATCACCATCGATGCTCGTCATACCTTCTTTTGTTGCGTAGCATGCTTCCCCATATTTGAAGAAGCCCATTGCCTCCAATGCTATTATTTCTGCTATGGTAAAGCAATCGTGGAGCTCAACGAAGTCAACATCTTTTGGCTGAATCTTTGCCTCTTTGAAAGCCATTTCTGCAGACTTTCTTCTTGGAATCGCTTTCACGATGTCCTTTTCCTGTCTGAACAGAGCACCACCAGAAGCCTGACCAGTGCCAAGAACGTAAACTGGGGTATCGATAACTTCCTTTGCGAGCTTCTCTTCCGCAATTATCACCGCACTTCCACCGTCGGTCATTGGACAGCAGTCCAGCAGAGTAATTGGTGAGCAAACCATTCGGGAGTTCAAAACGTCTTCAACCTTTAAATCTCCGTATTTCCCGTAGAACTGGGCTTTTGGGTTCAGTGCTCCATATCTGTGGTTCTTCACAGAAACATAAGCCATCATTTCTCTAAGCTTTTCGAGCGGGATTCCGTATTCCTTTGCGTAAAGCCTTGTAGCGAGTGCAAAAACCCCCGGAAACGTGAGTCCTACCGCTATCTCGTAAACACCATCAACCGCGGTTGCAAGAGCTCTTGTTCCAATGCCAGTTCCAGCACTGAGCAATTTTTCGCTCCCACCGACAGCAACGCAGTCATAATAGCCAGCTGAAACCGCTCTAACAGCTTCTCTAAATGCAACGCTTGAAGAAGCACAGGCTCCTTCGTATCTGATTGCAGGAACATTTTTCAGCCCGATCTCATCGGCTATGAATCCCGCGAGATTTGCAGAGCCATCAGTCATCTCTCCAACGAAGTTTCCGTAATAGACTGCCTGAATGTCCTTAAGCTCTATATTAGATTCTTCAAAAGCCTCGAAAAATGCCTCAGCAAACAGATCAACGAGGGATTTTTCTGAATGCTTTCCAAATTTGGTCATTCCAACCCCAAGGATAGCGACCCGCCTCAAGAGACCACCCTACTTTTTAATTCCGAAGAAGTCATACCATCCTCCCTTGCTTCCAAATTTAAGTCTTTTATCTCCAAGATAGCCTGAAAGAACGAGTTTCTTCAGCGTTATCGGTGGAGCGTAGTGCTTTTCTTTTGTTTCTTCGAACATGTATTCGGCGATGTGCAAAACCGTGTCGAGCCCAATGAGATCCATAAGCTCAAATGGTCCCATTGGAAAGCCAAAGGCAAGCTTGCACATCTCGTCGATCTCCTTTATTCCAGCGACGTTTGCTTCGTAAAGCCTTATTGCTTCAATTAGCCATGAATTTATGAATCTGGTTGTGAAGAATCCTGGAGCATCATTCACTGCAATGGGAATTTTTCCAACCCTCTTTGAAAGTTCCATGGTGATTTGAAAAGTCTCCTCAGAAGTCAGAGCTCCTTTAACAACTTCGATGAGCTTCATGACTGGCGCGGGATTGAACCAGTGCATCCCTATAAATTTGTCCTTTCTTTCCACAGCGGTTGCAATGCTTGAGATCATGATGCCAGATGTGTTGGAGGCAAAAATGGCTTCTTTCTTGCATGTTTTATCAAGCTGTGCAAATATTTTTCTTTTCAATTCCAGATTCTCTGGAATCGCTTCGATTATGAAATCAACATCTTTCAGGCTTTCATAGCTTGTCGAAGTCTTAATTCTGCTGAGACATTTTTCCATTTCTTCTTCGCTCATCTTTCCTTTTTCAACGAGCCTTTTAAGCCCGTAAGGACCAAACTTTATATTATCAAGGGCTTTTTCAAGAATCTCTTTGCTGATGTCAACAAGCACGACTTCGTAACCGCTTCTCGCAAAAACCTGTGCAATGCCGTTGCCCATTACTCCCGCTCCAAGAATCCCAATCGATTGTATATCCTCAATTTTCATAGAAAAAATTCGTTCGAATACTAAAAATTTTTTGTTTTTGCAAAGCTCAGAATACTTCAGGAGCTCTGAACTCTCCGAAAACCCTTCTTAAGCTGTTTGCAATCTCTCCAAGAGTTGCTTTGCTTTTTACGCAATCAAAAATGAAAGGCATCAGATTTTCGTCGGTTTCAGCAGCCTTCTCAAGCCTCTGAAGAGCCTCTTCTACCTTGCTCCTATCTCTGTTCTCCTTGAACCTCCGCACCCTCGCTATCTGTTTCTCCACTATCTCCTTCGGCACCCTCAAAAGCTCAATGTGGACTTCTTCGTCTATCTTATACTTATTTACTCCAACCACCGTAAGCTCTCCGCTCTCTATTGCCTTCTGCTTCTCGTATGCAGATCTCTGGATCTCTCTCTGAACGTATCCGGTCTCTATAGCCTTTATCATTCCGCCCATCTCGTCGATTTTTTCGATGTATCTCATCGCTTCTTCTTCAATTTTATCCGTTAGCCATTCAACGTAATAGCTTCCGCCAAGAGGATCAACAACATCAGCAACACCGCTCTCTTCTGCGATTATCTGCTGAGTCCTGAGAGCAATTCTTACCGCCTTTTCTGTTGGCAAACAGAGTGCCTCATCGAAGCTGTTTGTGTGCAAACTCTGGCAACCTCCAAGCACAGCAGCCAAAGCCTGCAATGTCACTCTTATGATGTTGTTCTCTGGCTGTTGTGCGGTTAGAGTGCAACCTGCGGTTTGCACATGGAATCTGAGCATCATGGACTGCGGTTTTTTGGCGTTAAATCGATCCTTCATTATCCTTGCCCAAAGCCTTCTTGCGGCCCTGAACTTTGCAACTTCTTCAAGCAAATTGTTGCCAGCTGAGAAGAAGAAGCTGATCTGTGGTGCAAAATCGTCGACATCGATTCCTCTTTCAAGAACCTTCTCAACGTAAGTTATTCCATCCGCAAGTGTAAATGCAACTTCCTGCACTGCTGTGGCTCCCGCTTCTTCCATGTGATATCCTGAGACGCTTATCGAGTTCCAGTTCGGCATCTCTTTGGCACAAAATACAATTATGTCTGTTGCGAGCCTTAAAGACGGTTCTGGCGGATAAATGTAAGTTCCACGGGCTATGTATTCTTTCAGCATGTCATTCTGCACTGTTCCGCGAAGTTCCGCTCTGTTTGCTCCCTGAGATTCCGCTACTGTAGTATACATTGCCAGAATTTGGGCACAGGTTGAGTTTATCGTCATCGAAGTCGAAACTTTGGCAAGCGGAATACCATCGAAAAGCGTAGCCATGTCTTCAAGCGTAGAGATCGCAACGCCAACTTTTCCAACTTCTCCGAGAGCCATTGGATGATCGCTGTCGTAGCCTATCTGGGTAGGCAGATCGAATGCAACGCTCAATCCAGTTTGCCCCTGCGATATCAGGAACTTGTATCTCTTGTTCGTCTCTTCAGCCGTGCCGTAGCCCGCGTATTGTCGCATCGTCCATAGCCTTCCACGATACATCGTCGGATAAATTCCTCTTGTGAATGGATAAACGCCGGGATAGCCAATTTTCGACTCATATTCAACTGCTACATCTTCAGGGGTGTATAATCGGTCTACTATAAAACCAGAGGCGGTCTTAAACTCCTTCTTCCTTTCGGGGCTTTTGTTTATGAACGGAATCACAATCCTTTCTTCCCAGTCTTTCTTCTTCATCCAATCACCCCAGTCTCAGCAAGGGAGCATCCTTTGAAACCTTGTCTCCAACCTTAACGAAGATCTCCAAAACTTTTCCGCCGAACGGAGCCTTGATTGGGTTTTCCATCTTCATTGCTTCGATTACAATCAGGGTATCCCCCTCTTTGACTTCATCGCCAAGTTTTACGAGTATCTTTGTAACCATTCCATTCATCGGAGCCTTAACAACTTTTCCTTCGGTTTTAGGCTCAGAAGTCCTTTCTTCACGTTTCATCGCCCTGATTTCGGTTTGCTTAACTTCTTTTGCCTCACTCTTTGGTTTCAACTCGAAAATCACAGTTTTTCCATTAACGGTCACTTTGAACTCGTTAATTCCGATTTCTTCGACTTCGACTTCGTAACTCTTTTCCCCAATCTCGACCCTATACTTCACGGCATCACCCTTGCGGAGATCTTCCAGATTCTGGGTACTTCTTTAATCTCGATTGGCTTCTCCTTCTCTCTGAGATATTTATGAACCGCAACAACTCCTGCAACAAATTCTTCGGGTGTCATAAAACCACCTTATAAAGGTATATTTCCATGCTTTTTCGGCGGAAGCTTCTCTCTTTTGCTTTCCAGTATTCTTAGCGCTGAGATTATCTTTACTCTTGTAAGTTTCGGATCAATAACATCATCTATGTAGCCTCTGGCAGCTGCTCTGTAAGGATTTGCGAATTTTTCGCGATATTCTTTAATTTTCGCCTCTCTCATAGCCTTTGGATCGCTTGCGCTCGAAATCTCTTTTCTGAAAACTATTTCTGCAGCACCCTCTGGTCCCATGACCGCGATCTCTGCAGAAGGATATGCGAAAACGATGTCCGCTCCGAGGTGCTTGCTACCCATCGCAAGATATGCACCTCCGTAGGCTTTTCTGACTATCACCGTAACCATGGGCACCGTTGCCTCACTGTAGGCAAAGAGTATCTTGGCACCATGTCTTATTATCCCCCCGTATTCTTGCTCAACACCCGGCAAATAGCCCGGAACGTCGACGAACGTGATAATCGGAATGTTGAAAGAATCGCAGAATCTAACGAATCTTGCAATCTTATCACTGCTGTTTATGTCAAGACATCCCGCCAGGTAGGCAGGGTTGTTCGCAACTATGCCTACGCTTCTACCATCGATCCTTGCAAAGCCAACTACAGCGTTTGGAGCATAGTATTTGTGTATTTCAAAGAATTCTCTGTTATCTACGACCGCATTTATTACTTCACGAACATCATACGGCTTTCCCGGGTCTTCGGGTAGAATTTCGTAGATCTCTGGAGTTAGCCTTGAGGGGCTGTCTCCAGTCTCAACTCTTGGCGGATCTTCCATGTTGTTCAGGGGCAAATAGCTCAGGAGCTTTCTAACAAGCTTAAGAGCTTCTTCATCGTTTTCAGCAACAAGATGACAGTTTCCGCTTTTTGTCGCATGAGCTTCCCATCCTCCAAGCTCAAATGGGGTTACATCTTCTCCAGTTACCGCCTTAACAACAGCTGGGCCTGTTATGAACATATAGCAGTTCGCATTTTTTGTCATGACTATGAAATCGCCTATTGCTGGACTGTAAACCGCCCCACCAGCACAAGGACCAAGTATGACGCTTATCTGCGGAATCACTCCGCTTGCAAGAGTATTCCTGTAGAATATGTCTCCATAGCCCTTAAGCGCGTCAACCCCTTCCTGAATTCTTGCCCCTCCACTGTCATTTAGCCCCACTACAGGAATTCCGAGCTTCATTGCGAAATCCAGAAGATATGCTATCTTGAATCCATGCATTTCTCCAAGGCTCCCACCCAAAACCGTGAAATCCTGTGCAAATACTGCAACAGGTCGTCCGTCGACTGTTCCATAGCCAGTGACAACACCATCAGCTGGCAAATCCATTTTATCAAGTCCAAAGTCAGTATTTCTTTTCTCAACAAAAGGATTTAACTCCACAAAGCTACCAGGATCGAGTAAAATTTCAAGTCTTTCTCTTGCGGTTAGCTTTCCGTCTTCGTGCTGTTTTTTGATCCTCTCCTCTCCACCCATCTTCAGGATTTTTTCCTTTTTTTCAGATAACTTCTTTAATGCATCTTGCATTTTAACCCTCCACAAATTCTATCAAAACGCCATGTGTGCTTTTAGGATGCAAAAAGGCAACTTTTTTCCCACCCGCACCAATTCTTGGTTTTTCATCGATAAGCTTAACCCCGGATTCTTTCGCCTTTTTTAAAGCTGATTCGATGTTTTGAATGTTGAGTGCAATGTGATGTATCCCTTCGCCTCTCGAAGCCAGGAATTTTGCAATTGCAGAATCATCTGAAGTAGCTTCAAGAAGTTCTATTCTGCTTTCCCCAATTGGAAGCATTGCAACCTTCACCTTTTGCTCCTTAACTTCTTCAATCTCCTCCAGTTCGAAGCCAAGGGCTTCAAAGGTTTTAATAGCTTCAGATAGGTTCTTGACCGCTATCCCGATATGGTCTATTTTCATTAAATCACCTTTTTAAGCTTTTCAACACCTTTTCTAATGAAATCAGCAATTTCCCCCAAATTTGTTCCGGGACCAAAAATTCCCGCAACCCCGATTTTTAATAACTTTTCTGCATCATCTTTCGGTATTATACCACCAACAAGCACGAGAACGTCTTTATTTGGCTCTATCCCCCTTTTTCGTAGTTCTTCTATGACCGGTGGAATTAGCTCAAGATGGGCACCACTCAGAATGCTCAGCCCAATGACATCAACATCTTCCTGCAGAGCGGTTTCCGCAATCTCAGCGGGAGTTCTGCGAATTCCCGTGTAGATAACTTCGAATCCCGCATCACGCAACCCTCTTGCAACAACCTTTGCTCCGCGATCGTGCCCATCAAGTCCAGGCTTTGCGATGAGGACTCTAATTCTACGACTCTCAAGCATAGAGACCCCTAAGTCCTAAACTTAAAAATTTATCGTTTTTATTGTTTTTCTCAGTATTCTGGTTCCCTTATAGATTTTGGTAAAATCAGAATCATTTGATACCATGGAATTTTCTTGCTCTGGGCTTTTCTTTACGAAGAAATTCTTCGCATCGCTCTCTAAATTCCCCGGAAGTCCAGACAAGAGAAGTCAAATCCCTTGCAACCTGCCCCCATAGCATCGCAAGATCTGTCCAGAAGTTCAAGCCTGATTTTATTACTCTGAAAGCCTTGGGACTACAGTTTTCGATTATTTCTATTGCGAGTTCTCTTGCAGTCTCTTCAAGTTTTTCGTCATCTACAACTCTGTTTATAAGCCCGATGCGAAAAGCCTCTTCTGCATCTATAATTCTCCCAGTGAGCAAAAGCTCTCTTGCTCTTTTTTCTCCAACGATTAGGGGCAATAGCTGAACACCTAAACCCATGGCTGTTGATCCAACCCTGACTTCTGGTTGACCAAACTTCGCATTTCTTGAAGCAACAACGAGATCGGACGCCATTGCAAGCTCATTTCCTCCAGCGACGCAGAAGCCACGAACAGCTGCAATTATAGGTTTGCTCGAAGTTCTAAGCAGTTTGACGATCTCCATGTATTGTTCAAACCATTTAAGACCTTCTTCGAATGAGAGATCCTTCAATTCTTTCAGATCAGCTCCAGCGCAAAAGTTTTCACAGGTGCTCGAAAGAATTATTGCAGAAAAATCACCCCTTTCTGCTTTTAAAATTGCCTCATGTAGTTCTTTGAGCATTTTCATGCTTAAAACGTTCATCTTTGGCTCATTTAGTTTTATCCAAACTACTCTCGGATCTGCGTCGATCTCAAACACAACTCTACCCATAGCTGAAGCAACATTTTATTATATTTAAACTAAACCGATTACAAATCGGAAAGATTATTTAATACTCTAAGGCACATTTTTACGGTGGTGACAATGAAAAAGATAGCCGTTTTAGGAGCGGGAGTTATGGGAAGTGGCATAGCACAAGTTTGTGCCACTGCGGGCTATGAAGTTTACGTTAGAGACATAAAACAGGAGTTTATAGACAAAGCCAAGGATTCCATAGAGAAGAGCTTGGCAAAAGCTGTTTCCAAGGGCAAGATGACGGAACAAAAAGCCAGAGAAATTGCCAGTCGATTAAAATACACTCTTTCGGTAGAAGAGGCAGTAAAAGATGCTGATCTTGTGATCGAGGCAATCCCAGAAGTCATGGATTTGAAGAAGAGCCTTTTTGCTGAAGTTCAAAAGTTTGCAAAGAAGGACTGCATTTTTGCAAGTAATACTTCAGGATTGAGCATAACCGAGCTCGGGAATGCAACAGATCGCCCCGAAAAATTTGTCGGATTGCACTTCTTTAACCCGCCAGTTGTAATGCAGCTCGTTGAAGTTGTAAAAGGGGAAAAGACAAGTGATGAGACTGTAAAGATCTGTGTTGACTTTGTTAAGAGCATCGGTAAAACGCCTGTTGTTGTTAAGAAAGACGTTTCTGGCTTCATAGTTAACAGAATACTTGTGCCTTACTTAACCTTGGCGATCGAAGACGTTGAGAAGGGTATTGCAAAGCAGGAAGAGATCGATGCAGTGTTCCTTTACAAGTATTCATTCCCGATGGGTCCAATCGAGCTTTCAGACTTCGTCGGGCTTGACGTTCTCGTGTTCATAGGCTCCCAGTGGGGACTCGTTCCAACTCCGAAGATACTTAAGGATAAATTCGATAAGAAGGAGCTCGGAACCAAGACTGGCAAGGGATTCTACGACTGGAGCGCTGGCAGACCAAAGATTCCGAAGGTTGAGGGCTACGATGAGCTCAGGCTCATAGCTCCGATGGTAAACATCGCAGCAGAGCTTATAGAACTTGGAGTTGCTGAGCCAAAGGAAATAGACACTGCGATGAAGCTCGGCACGAACATGCCCAAAGGAGTTTGCGAGCTCGGAGACGAGATTGGACTTGACAAGGTTCTTGCAAAACTTGAGGAGCTCTACAAAGAGAAAGGATATGCGATTCTGAAGCCAAGAGAACTGCTGAAGAAAATGGTTTCAGAGGGCAGAACTGGTGTTAAGGCTGGAAAGGGATTCTATGACTATGGAAAAGCCGTCTACAAGAACATAGTTCTTGAGAAGGGCAGAATTGCAAAATTGACTGTCAATCGTCCACAGAAATTGAACGCCCTTGATATGGATACACTTGAAGAGATCTCAATGGCTCTAAAAGAGCTGGAGACAGATCCAGAAGTTAGGGTGCTCGTGATAACGGGTGCTGGAGATAAAGCCTTCTCAGCAGGCTTTGATTTGCAGTCTAACGCGGATTTCTCGCCACAGAGAATGCTATGGATCACTTACAAGGGCAATGAAGTTTTTTCTCAGATAGAGAAGTTCCCGAAGCCAGTGATTGCAGCGGTTAATGGCTACGCATTTGGCGGAGGCTGTGAGCTTGCATTGGCTTGCGACTTCAGAATAATGAAAAGAGGTGCCAAAATCGGTTTAACAGAGGTTGCTCTCGGGCTTATTCCTGGCTGGGGAGGGACGCAGAGATTACCAAAGATCGTGGGTGTTGCAAAGGCAAAGGAGATGATAATGCTTGCAAAGAGACTTGATGCGGACGAGGCAGAAAGGATCGGGCTTGCAAAGGCTGTTGATGCAGACAAGTTTGAAAAAGAAGTGATGGAACTCGCAAAGCAATTGGCTGAGATGCCACCAGTAAGCCTGAGAGTTGTGAAGTATGCGATAAACTTTGGCTCGGATCTGCCAACTGAGATAGGAAAATTCCTCGAAGAGCTTGCCTTTGGAGTCGCAACCGCAACTCAGGACGTGGTTGAAGGTATAACCGCATTCTTTGAGAAGAGGAAGCCAGAGTTCAAGGGCAGATAAATTTTTTATAAATTTATTTTAATTTATTTTAGAAAAGCCTTCCACCCAGAAACCTACTTATAACAATCTTCTGCGCCTCACTCGTCCCTTCATAGATCGTCCCAACCCTCGCATCCCTGTAATACCTCTCGACATCGTATTCCTTGCTGTATCCATAACCACCGAATATCTGCACAGCCTCACTGCAAACCCTCACAGCCACTTCACTTGCAAATAGCTTCGCAGCAGAACTTATCGCAGGATTTGCGCTTCCTTCATCAACAAGCCAAGCAGCCTTATAAACCAAAAGCCTCGCAGCCTCAATCATCGTGAACATCTCAGCAAGCTTAAAAGCTATAGCCTGATGCTCAATCAATGGCTTTCCAAATGCCTTCCTCTGCTTTGCATACTCCAGTGCCCTCTCATAGGCTCCGATTGCCATTCCAAGCTGTGATGCAGCGACTCCAACTCTGCTTTCATTGAAGAAACGCATTAACTGGTAAAAACCCATATTCTCATTGCCTATAAGGTTCTCTTCTGGAACAAACACGTCTTTAAGGAAGATCTCTGCAGTGTCATGGCAGTTAAGACCCATTTTCTTGATTCTTTTAGCTTCATAACCTTTTGAAGAAGTCTCTACAAGGAATGCGGAAATTCCCTTGTATCCTAAGTCTGGAGAAGTCTTTGCAAGAACAACAACCCATTCCGCAATGCTACCGTTTGTTATGAATGTCTTTGTGCCGTTAAGAATCCATCCGCCATCAATCTTCGTTGCCCTTGTTTTAATTGCTGAAACGTCAGTTCCGCAGTCCGGCTCAGTTATCGCTATTGCTGAAACAGCTTTTCCTTTCGGGATTTTTGGCAAATATTTTTCCTTTTGTTCATCAGTTCCGAAGTATTTTACCATTGGACAGCCCAAAGCTGAGGAAAAGATCGCAGAGCCTATGCTACTGTCGGCTCTCGTGAATTCCTCGACTATGAGGACACAGCCTAAGGTGGAAAGATTCGAACCACCGTATTCTTCGGGAAGATCAGGAGCTATAAATCCGAGTTTTGCAGCCTTTCGAAGTATCTCCCAAGGATATTCAGCTTTTTCATCAAAATCCTTTCCGTAGGGCTTTATCTCCTTTTCGGCAAACTCTCTAACTGCATTCTTTAGAAGTTTAAGATCTTCGTTAAGGTCAAACATACATAAAATAATTATTTTATAGTATAAAAATTTTTTGCATTCTCAAAAAGTTTATAAATGAAAATTACAATAATTTTTCGGTGAGAATATGATTGTCAGGGGTTTTCCGTCAACAATGATGGATGAGCAGTTGAACGTGATAGACATGCTGAAGTATGCTGCAAAGTTCTTTCCGAACAGAGAAATAGCTTCAAAGCGTTTGGATGGCTCAATGTTTAGATACAATTATGCAGAAGCTTTTAAGAGAGTTTCAAGGCTTGCAAATGCTCTCGAAAGTTTGGGTGTAAAGGTTGGTGACAGAGTAGGAGTTCTCAGCTGGAACACGCACAGATTCTATGAGCTTTACTTTGGAATTCCAGGAATCGGAGCGGTTTTATTGCAGATGAATTTGAGGCTCCATCCTGAGGAAATGGCTTATGTTGCGAAGCACAGCGGAGCAAAGCTCATCTTTGTTGATGAATCTCTGCTTCCGCTCGTGATACCCTTGCTCGATGCAGTTAAGGCGAAATTTGTGGTTATGAGCGATGGAAAGCCACCAGAAACATTCTTCGAGACGTTCAGCTATGAGGATCTGCTGAAGGAGCAGGATGACAGATACGATTTTCCTGTGATCGACGAGAGATCCGCGTATTCCGCATGCTACACTTCTGGCACCACGGGTAAGCCGAAAGGAGTTTATTACTCTCATAGATCAATTGTTCTGCACTCTTTTGCAATTCTAACAGCTCTAAACATCAACAAGAGTGATGTTTTCATGCAGATAGTCCCAATGTTTCACGCTCAGGGCTGGGGCGGATTCTTCGCTGCCACGATTGCAGGTGGTAAGATAGTATTTCCGGGGCGATTCATGCTTGATGATTTGAAGCCGTTAGTGGATCTTCTTATAAGCGAAAAAGTTACTGTGACCGCTGGAGCTCCAGCAATATTTTTACCAATGCTTAATTATCTGCAAAAGCTTGAAGAGAAGCCTAAATTTTATCTAAGGGCATTTAGCGGTGCCACGGAACCACCAGTTGCGATGATGAAGGGTTTAAAGGAGTTTGGCATCGAAATAATTCATGCCTATGGTGCAACAGAAACTACTCCACTCGTTTGCTACAACTTCTTAAAGCCAGAACTTGAAGAACTGGGCGAGGATGATAGATGGGAGATCAGAAGAAAACAGGGAGTCCCGATATTTGGCACCGATGTTAAAATTGTAGATGAGAGTGGTAGAGAGCTACCCTGGGATGGAAAAACGATCGGGGAGCTTTGCATCAAGGGATTGTGGGTAACTGGAGAATACTACAAGGATCCGAGGACTTTTGAGTCCTTCTTGGAGGATGAGACGGGCAAATGGTGGAAAAGCGGAGATGCGGCGACAATAGATCCCAATGGATATATAAAAATCGTAGACAGGTTCAAGGATCTAATAAAAAGTGGTGGTGAGTGGATAAGCAGTGTTGATCTCGAAAACCACATCATGGCACACCCAAAAGTCTTTGAAGCCTGTGTAATTGGAGTTCCGCATCCTAAGTGGCAGGAAAGACCGTTAGCGATTGTGGTGCCAAAGGCAGAGTTCAAAGAGAGCATAACGAAAGAGGAAATTAGAGAGCATCTTGCAAAAAGATTTGCAAAATGGCAGATACCAGATGAAATAATCTTTGTCGACGAAATACCGAAGACGAGCGTTGGAAAATTCAGCAAGAGAATGCTGAGAGAAATGTATAAAGACTATTACTCCAAGTAATAAAGGGGATAGTATGAGGGTTTTGGTTGTTGGAGCGGGAACGATGGGTCATGGAATTGCCACTGTTTGTGCAACCGCTGGCTTCGAAGTTGATTTGGTCGATGTTTCAGAGGAGGCATTGGAGTCTGCAAGGATGAAAATTGGCTGGAGTCTGAAAAAGCTTGAGGAAAGAGGAGCTTTAAAAGGTGCGATGGATGTAATTAGTAGAATAAAGACGACCACAAATTTAGTTGAGGTATCGAAAGATGCGGATCTTGTAATCGAAGCGGTTGTTGAGAAAACAGAGGTTAAGAAAGAGATATTTAAGACGCTTGATGAAAACTGCAAGCCAGATGTAATTCTTGCGACAAATACTTCGACGATTCCGATTTCTGACATAGCTTCAGCCACAAAAAGACAGGAAAAAGTTATAGGGCTTCACTTCTTCAATCCACCAGTTCTTATCCGATTCTTGGAAATTGTGAAGGGCGAAAGGACAAACGATGAAACGCTGAAAAAGGCGGTGGAATTTGCAAAGTCCATAGGAATGGACTACATAATCGTTGAGAAAGATGTTCCGGGCTTTGTGGTTAACAGAATTAATGTTAGGGTTTTTAACGAAGCTGTTAGGCTTTTGGAGGAGGGATATAAGCCTGAAGAAATCGATGCGGTTGTGAAGTATAGAATCGGAATGCCGATGGGTCTTCTTGAAGTAGTTGACTTCAGCGGAGTAGATGTGCTTTACAACGTTATTAAGGAGCTTCGCAACAGGGGAATGGATGTAGAGGTTCCTGAAACCGTGAAGAAGATGATAGAAGAGAATAGGCTTGGAATGAAAACGGGCAGGGGATTTTATGAATACGAAGGGTTCTATAGCAGGGCAAAGATATTGCCGAAGTTTGCTTACAGGTTAAACCCCCTAATACTGTTAGCTTCGGGTGTAAACGAAGCGGCATGGCTTATAAGAAATGGAGTAGCAAGCAAAGAAAGCGTAGACAAGGCAATGGTTTTTGGAATGGCTTATCCTAAGGGAATACTTGAAATGGCGGATGATTTCGGAATTGACGACGTTTTAAAAGTTCTTGAAGCCAAAGGCGTTGATCCGCTAATTTCGAAGATGGTTTCCGAAGGAAAACTTGGAAAGAAGACGGGAGAGGGATTCTACAAGTGGAAATACGAAAAAAAGGAGTTTGGACCAGTTATTTATGAGAAAAGGGACAATTACGTTATGATTACAATGAATCGTCCAGAGAAGCTGAATGCACTCAACGAGGATATGTGGAAAGGGCTAAACGAGGCTTTTATTCAAGCTGAAAAAGATCCAGACGTTAGGGCTGTCGTGATAACAGGAAAAGGAAGAGCATTCTGCGCTGGAGACGATATTGCGGTTATGGGTTCTTGGAAAGGCTTTATGGACGGAAAGGTTTTCTTCACGAACGTTGCAGTCCCACTGCTTAACACAATTGCAAATTATAAAAAACCGATAATTTCTCTTGTCAATGGAATAGCCTTTGGTGGAGGTTTGGAGCTTAATCTGGCATTTGATATAGTAATTGCAAGCGAAGACGCGTCCTTCTCGGTGCCAGAGGGTTTGATAGGAGCAATTCCGCCGATAGCTTCATCGCTTGGCTTGGCTGTCATTGGAAGGCTGATGATGAGATACTGCCTAACTGGAGATCAAATGGATGCTGAAGAGGCGAAGCAGTTGGGAATCGTTGATGTGATAGTTTCGAAAGACCAGCTTGAAATTACTGGTGTGGAATTTGTAAACAAGATCACAAGGCTTGCCCCACTCTCTGCGAGGGCAATAAAGGAGACTTCGAGGGTTTACAGAGACATCTTCAGATTTGTTGTTGAAAAGGGATTGCACGAGATAACCGAGCTGATACCCACTGAAGATTTTGCAGAGGGAATGAGGGCTTTCGTGCAGAGAAGACGCCCATCTTGGACTGGAAGGTGATTTTCAAAAATTTTTTATATTTAATGCTATTCAATCTGAAGCATGAAATTGCGGAAGGTTTTGCTTGCGTTAGTGATTGTGCTTGTTTTCTTAGGGCTTTATCTCGCCTATGCTTTGTTCATAGCGTTTCCAAAGGAATGGGCTGGCAATGGCAACGAGATCGATTTGAGCAAGCTTGAGCCGGGAGACATTATAGTCTGTCGTGGATGCACTGGAGCGCTTATAAGCCCATTCATGAGCCTGTTCGGAGACTGGCATCATGCATCGATGTTCATTGGCAACGGAAAGATGATAGAAGCGTGGATTGACGGAGTAAGAGTAGTTTCCGTTGATATGGTAAGAAACGCGGATTCGGTAGCGGTTTACAGAGTTAATGCTCCAGATTCAGTAAAGCAGAGGGCAATAGAGTGGGCTATGAGCAAATTGGGCTTGCCTTATGACTTCAAATGGATAACCTATATAGGAGGAAAGGAAATCGAAGGAGATAGCTATTACTGTAGCGAGCTCATATGGGCATCGTATCTGGTTTCTGGCGGTCTGGATTTGGATCACACACCTGCTTGGAGCTGGAAATACGGAAACAGCGTATCGCCTGATGACCTTGCAAATGACGATGATGTAATGCTGGTTGTTTATTCAGAGTGAAAATTTAAAAATTAAATATTTTTATGGTTTTGATACAATTGCAACGGTTGCAACCGAATAAGGACCGCCAAGATTGTGAGCAAATCCCGCTTCTGCATCTTTAACCTGCAAACCTTCTGCCTTGCCGAGAACCTGTTTTGCGAGCTCCGAGATCATCCTGACACCACTTGCAGCAATTGGATGCCCAAAGGATTTTAGACCCCCGTCTGGATTAATCGGGAAGTCGCCATCGATCGCAGTTATCCCCTCTCTTATCAGCTTTGCCCCTTCACCGGGTTTGCAGAGAAGCATGTCTTGGTAGTTTATCAGCTCAGTGATCGTGAAGCAGTCATGCACGATTCCAAAGTCAAGCTGTTTTCTTGGATTCTCAATTCCAGCCATTTTGTAAGCCATCTTTGCAGCCTTTACTGTTGCTGGAAAGCTTAAAAAGCTCTCGGAGGGGCGATGCCATGGATGCATAGTCTCGACAGCCATTCCAATTGCCTTAATCACAGCGTAATCGCACCCGAGCTTTTTTGCAATTTCCGGTCTTGTAAGCACAACTGCAGCAGCACCATCGCTTACCGCACTGCAGTCATAAACTCCCAAGGGATAGGCAACCATTGGTGCCTTTAGGACTTCTTCAACTGTCACTTCCTTTCTGAAGTGTGCCTTTGGATGTCTTGCGCCATTGTAGTGGTTCTTTACAGCAACGAGAGCCAAATCCTCTCTATTCCAGCCCCATTCCTTGAAAGCTCGATTTGCGGCGAGAGCAAACATTCCCGGAGCGCTAACAGCTGGCATTCCGATGCTGAAAATTCCCTCTATTGGCGGTATTCCTCTACTTCCTGCATCTATCAGCTTTTCAACACCCGAAGCGATTACAATGTCGTAAGCACCGCTTGCAACCGCAAAACAGGCGTTGCGGACATTGTCCATTCCAGTGGCGCAGTAGTTTTCAACTCTGCTTATTGGTTTTCCAAAGAATTTCAGGGAATCGCTGAAAACGTTTCCGCTTATTCCAGTGAACGGGTAAAAGGTTCCGCACCACACTGCATCGATGTCCTTCATTTCGAGATTTGCATCGCGAAGCGCATCATAAACTGCCTCGACAAGTAGATCGTCGTGATCTTTATCCCAGATGTGTCCGAATTTCGTTACCCCACAACCAATAATCGCAACTTCCATAATCTCACCTCGCCAATCTTGCTTTCCAGCCATAATATCTGAAGTTGTTCTTCTCGAAAAGCAGGCGGAAAGTTCTCTCAACCTCTGCATCGCATTCTATCCCTTTGAAGTCCGTTAGCGTGTCGGTGATTTCGAATAAAACTCTCCCTCCACCTTCCAAATCAACGACTGCAACGCAGTGAGGATGTGCCCCGTCACCAACGTAATTTCCGGGAGATACAAGGTAATCGATCGTGAAGGTGTAAATCTTCCCTCTGTAGCCAAGCTTTACCTCTTCGTAGTTATCCTTGGCTCCACATTCAACGCAACATCTGTTAATCGGGTAGCTAATTGTTCCACAGTTATTGCATTTCATTCCATAAAATCTGATCACAGATTTTTCTTCTCTCCACAGCTTAGTAATCGGAGGTCTGTCGGGAGCATCTCGGTTTGCTATGAAGCCTTTATTGTATAAATACTCACTGTAGCTGATCTCTTTTCTGCTTTCGAGCATTTTACCAAGGTTTGTCTGGAGGGATTCATTTATCTCAATTGCAATCACATCCGCACCCTCACCATAGCCACCAAGCAAAATTCTGCCCTTTTTTTCGAGTTGTGAGGCGAGCAAAAGGAAAGGATGTGCGGTTCCAAGAATACCGGTGCTTCTGAAGTAGAACTCTTCAGGCTTTGCTCCAACTGCTTTTAGCAATCCTTCGTAGCTCTTCGGATCTGGAGCAGAGGCGACAATTCTGTCAAAATCCATAGGACTCATTCCAAGCTTTCCCAACAAAGACATAGCTGATCTTTGGATGCTTGAAGCGTAGCCGAACATTGCATCGAGACGCATGTCATAGCTCATGATCTCATCTTTCAGCATCCACGCTCCTGGCAATGGCTGTGAGTGGGAGTTGTAGCCGATGATTTTTGCAACTCCTTCCTTTTCAACGGTAATCGCAACCGCACCATCGCCGTAGAATTGCTCGTAGATGTTTCCAGGCTTTATAGGAATGCAATCCGCAGAGACAACTAGAATTCTTTCGAATTTTCCAGAATCCACGAGTTCATTTGCAGTTATTAGTGCACTCGTGGAAGCTCTAAAGCTGTTGGAAAAGTCCATTGTGAAAACGTTCTCAAGATCGAGAGCTGAAGCAACTATGCTTGCGGACTGCTTAATTCTGAATGGGGAAGAAGTAGAGGCAAAAAGCAAAGCGTCGAAGCTACCCTTAAGCATTCTACCCGCTTCGACAGCCATCGTTATGCTGTCTTCATCCCAGTGTGCAACCGATTTTTCGCCACCAAGCGAAGGAAGCCCAGTGGCTTTTGCGATTTCGTCTCGTTTAAGCTTCCAGACTGGCAGATAAACACTACAATCGCTTATTGAAGCCATATTTGGCATTAGGTATTGAAAATATTTAAAATTTTTGATTATTTCCTTTGTGCGACTTGACTGGAAATCGCAAGCTTTTAATGGGTCCTTTTAGATTTAAGTTGCGAATAAAATTCAAATCCAACAGAGACCATAGCAAAGTTTTTTAAAAGTTTGAACAAGCAACAGCAAATGCTCGAAAAGATGCTTATTAGAAAGGCTAAATTCGAAGAGAGAACCATAGTTGCAGATGGCGATGTTTTGATCGGTCAGAATTCAAGGGTTGATTACGGAATTCTTGCCAAAAGAGTTGTTGCTGGAGAGCGAGTGCACATTGGCGGAGATGTTATTGGAGAGGAAGTAAGAATCGACTCTTTCAGCACAATAGGAGGAAACCTTATTTCAAAAGGAGACGCATACATAGGGGAGTTTGCGGGAATCGATGGTAAGCTAACGGTTTATGGGGATCTTGAAATTGGTAGAAACGTTAGAATTAAGAACGGCTTTGAGGCAAGAGGTTTGATAACGATTCAGAATCCAGCATCGGTCATTTTCTTTTTATTGCTTTATATAATGCTCCTTTTCAGACTTGGCAGACTTGAAGAGGTTTTTAAGCTTATAGAAGACGTTGAAATGGAACCCGCGATCATTTTGCCCGAAAAGTGTTCTGTAGGAGTTGATAAGATAATCACAACAAAAAATGCAGATGTTTTCGATAGCAGATTGCTTGGAACACTGAAAGCAAGGGATATCTATGTTGGTGGGAGCGAGATAATTGGAGGTATAAGGGGCAGAGAGGTGATCGTGGACGGCAGCATAGTTCATGGTTCGATTGATGGTAGAACTGTTTACCTGATTAACTCTTCGAGGATTGGAACTCACGTAAGAGGGGATAGGGTTTATATGGAAAAAGGTTGTATTGTAGAGGGAGGAATAATCGCAAGAGAAGGGGTCTGGATAAAGGACAAAATAGAACTGAAGACAGATCTTGGTGAGGAATTTGGAGTGGGAGAAGGAGAAGTTCAAAAAGATGTTTCCGAACCTGTATCAGGAGATGGGAGATAGGGTCATTCCGACTGTATTCGACCATCTCGAAGTGTGCAAATGTGTAGAGGAGGCTATTGAAATCATAAGCTATTTTGAAAGAATTGGCGAGCTAAGTAAAGAATATGCTTCTTTTTTAAAAAATAATCGTGCATTGCTTCAGAGTATGATTAACAAGAGAAAGAGGGGAGAATACGAGTCAAGGGGGTTGTTATGATCGAAATAGGTATTGCCGGTAAACCAAATGCCGGCAAGTCTACTTTTTTCAAGTCCGCAACGCTTGCAGATGCAGAGATTGCGAATTATCCGTTTACCACCATAAAACCAAATATTGGAGTAGCCTATGTTCGTGTAAAGTGCGTGTGTGAAGAGCTTGGTGTGAATTGTGGAAAGTGCGTAGATGGCTGGAGATTTATTCCAGTTAAGCTAATTGATGTCGCCGGACTTGTTCCCGATGCGCACAAGGGAAAAGGTTTGGGAAATGAGTTCTTGGACGATTTAAGACAGAGTGAGGCAATTATTCATGTCGTTGACGCTTCAGGTTCGACGGATGAAAATGGAAACGAAATTGGAGTGGGAGAAAGAGACCCTGTTGAGGATGTGAAATTCCTTCTAAATGAGCTCGACATGTGGATTTTTGGAATTTTAAAGCGTAACTGGGATAAGGTCGTTAGAAAGGCAAAGGCTGAAAAGAAAGACACAGCTAAATTCATTCTCGAACCTCTCTCAGGGCTTGGATTTGATGAGATAATGGTGAAGGAAGCTTTTAGGGGCTTTGAGGACATACAGAAAATAAAGGACGATGAATTAAGGCTTATAGCAAGGGAACTAAGAGTAAGAAGATTAAAGATGGTCATCGCAGCGAATAAAGCGGATAAAGCTCCAAAAGAGCTAATAAAAAGACTAAAGGAATTTGATAATCTTACAATTCCAACTTCGGCCAATTATGAGCTAACACTTAGAACTGCTGCGAAAGCAGGATATATAAAGTATTTACCCGGAGACGGTGATTTTAAGATCTTGAAGGATCTAAACGAGAAACAGAAAAAGGCTCTCGAAAAAATTAGGGACTTCCTTCTGGAATACAGGAGCACAGGTGTTCAGGATGCAATAAACAAATTAGTTTTAGATGTTCTTGGATACATAGTTGTTTATCCTGTCGAAGATGAGCGCAAGTTCACTGATTCAAAGGGTAATGTTTTGCCTGATGCCTTTCTTGTAAAAAAGGGTACCACTGCGAGGGAATTGGCCTACAAAATCCACACAGACATTGGCAAGAGTTTCATTTACGGTCTGGATGCTAGGAAGAAGATGAGAATAGCGGAAGACCATGAGCTAAAGCACAACGATGTGATAAAGATTGTCTCTGCATCATAGTTCATCATTATTGTGAAGTTATAATAATCGCAAAATTTATTAACTCTCAGAGCAGTAATTACAAACATGGGATTGAGATGCAAGGATTGCCTGTTCTGGTTGAGGGATTTTTCATTGCCTGAAAATGTGGGCTATTGTTCTGCGAAGGGAGCACTTTGTAGCAAGGATGAAGTTTGTGAGATGTTCAGGCGAAGAGAACCCGAGCAGGTGGCGATTAAAGTTCTGCATTACTGATTTTTTATCTGGAATTTTAAAAAAGTAAATAAAATGCCTTAAACTCTTTCAACAAGGACAGCCATTCCCTGACCACCGCCAACACATGCGGTGGCAATTCCGTAATCTCCGCCCTTCTCCTGCAGAATCCTTGCAAGTGTGCCTATGAGCCTTGCTCCAGAAGCTCCAAGTGGGTGTCCAATGGCTATTGCGCCACCCTTAATGTTAACTCTCTCTGGTTCTATCTTCAGCTTGTTGATTGCGTAGAGCGGAACTATTGCAAAGGCTTCGTTGATTTCCCAGAAGGCTATGTCTTTTACTTTCAGATTTGCCTTTTCAAGTGCTTTTTGACAAGCTGGAACGGGTCCAGCACCCATGATCCATGGTGGAACTCCAGCAGTGCCATACGTCTTTATCTTTCCAATGGGCTCAATTCCAAGCTCCTTGACTTTTTCTTTGCTCATCAATAGCAGTCCGGTTGCACCCGCGTTGAGTGGTGATGAATTGCCTGCGGTGATAACTCCGTCTGGTTTGAAAGCAGGTGGAAGCTTTGCAACCTGTTCGAGTGTTGTATCCGCTCTAATAGACTGATCTGAATCGACAACAATTTTTCTTCCATCAGCTTGTTCCGCTTCAACAGGCATTATTTCTCCTTTGAAATATCCTTCTTTCAAAGCTTTTGCCGCGTAAAGATGACTTCTTACTCCCCATTTGTCCATATCCTCCTTTGTAGTTCCAAATTCCTGATTTGCCACTTTAAATAGTTCTTCAGCAGTTAAACCCATTACGAAGCCAATATCCATCCTGTAGTCAATGTATTCTTCTGTAAGCAGTCTTGGATTTGGAAATCTATGAGGATTCTCTGCTCCCATCGGAACTCTTGTCATATGCTCGAAACCGCCGGATATTACAACATCGCAAATTCCTGAGGCGATTTCGAGAAAAGCAAGCCCAGTTGTCATGAGTGAAGATGCGCATTGCATATCTACGCAAGTCGTCGAAACTTCATGTGGGAATCTTGCAAGTATCGAAGCCATCTTTCCTCCATAGCCCCAGTTCTCCCAGATCTGCATCGCACAACCGATGTGAATTCTATCAACCACTTTTTTGTCAATATTTGCCCTCTTTACGAGTTCTTCCAAAACTAAGGCCATTAGTTCGTCTCCTCTTAGTTTGTGGAATACATCCCTTTCTGGTTGTTGTGGTCTACTCCTTGAAAATGGAGTTCTAACGTATTCTGCTATATATACCTCTCTCATCCAATCACCCATTATCAGCAGGATGAGAACAGATTTAAAACTTTCGTTTTTTTCTAAAAGATTTTCGAATTTGTTTCGCCTCTAATGAATTAAATTAAAACCTATCGTGCAAAATTAAAAAATAATTGGGCATCATTTTTTAATTCCCATCTTTTTCAGTTCTTCATCACGCAATACCCTTCTGAGATACTTGCCTGCAGCACTCTTGGGGAGTTCATTTCTGAACTCAACGATCCTTGGATACTTGTAAGTTGCAAGCCTCTCCTTACACCAGTCTATAAGCTCTTTTTCTGTTAGTTTTCCACGATATTCAGGTTTTAGAACTACCAAAGCTTTAATTGTTTCTCCGCCAGCAGAAAGGTCAGGAATTCCGATCACACATACCTCTTGAACCGCAGGATGCTCGTAAATCACGTCTTCGATCTCTCTTGGATAAACGCTATGCCCCTTGTATTTTATTATATCCTTAAGTCTGTCAACGATGTAGAAGTAGCCATCTTCGTCCATCTTTGCTATATCTCCAGTCCTGAGCCATTTCATTCCATCTGCGTAGAAGAATACTTCTTCAGTTTCCTTGGGTCTGTTCCAGTAGCCTTTCATTACCTGCGGTCCGCTTACAACGAGCTCACCCTCTTTTCCAATTGGTAGAAATTCGAGTGTATTCGGATCAATTATCGCTGCGTAAGTGTTTGGTATTGGAGGTCCAATCGAGCCGACTTTTCTCTTCCTAAGCTGTGGAGGAAGTCCGTGGGTGTGGGTTACTGGAGAAGCCTCGCTCAATCCATAACCTTCGCATAGATAAACAAGCTTGTTTGTCAATTCATCCCATTTGTGAACAACTTCCGGCGGTATTGGTCCAGCGCCATTGTTCACGTATATAAGGGAGCTAATATCATATTTCTTGAAAAGCTCTGGATTGTTGACGTAGTATATGAAGATGGCGGGGGCACCCATGAATGTCATAATTCTATACTCCTGAATGGACTCAAAGATTTTGTCAGGCTCAAATCTGGCGAAGATGTGGATAACTTCCCCGTTTACGAGACCAGCGTTTAAGTCCACAGTTTGCCCATAGATGTGATACCAAGGCAGTATAGCCACTCTTGAGCCGTAGCCATTCTCATAATACTCTCGGAGTGTTTTGTATTCCCTTCCTTCAAAGTCGAGTATCAAATAATCTCCTTCTTCTCTGATCACTTTGTGAGACTGGAGCCATTTTATTATTAGATCGGTGAATGGTTTAAGCTGGAAGCAGTTTGCAACAACATTGTAATGCGTCAGCATCGCAGCCTTTGGCAATCCAGTTGTTCCACCAGTGTATTGGAGAACCGCAACGTCTTCCTTGACATTCCAGCTGATCTTTGGTGGATTAGGCTCAACTGACAGAAGGGCTTTTCTGAAGTCTATAAATTCTCCTTCAACGTTGGCTTCTCCCCCAGATATGTTTGCAACTATTACCTTCTCAACCTTCGTGTTTTTCCTAATCGCATTGAAATTCGGATAAAGCTGTTCTACTGTAACCAAAACCTTTGCACCACTGTCATTAAGTTGATACTCGACTTCTCTTGGAGCAAAAAGTGGGGATATTGCAGTGATCGTTGCTCCCGCTTTCATTGCTCCATAGTAGGCTATTGCGAATTGCGGGCAGTTTGGAGCGTAGATCGCAACAACGTCTCCTTTCTTTATCCCAATACTTGCTAAAAATGTTGCAAATCGATCTATCAATCCCTTTAGCATTCCATACGGGATTCTGACTCCATAAAATACGAAAGCGGTTCTATCTGCAAATTTAATGCAAGCCTCGTCAATTACCTCATAGATGGGTTTTTCAGGAATCTCAACGTCAGCTGGGATTCCGTTGATCCAGCCTTTTTTTAGCCAGAAGCGATTTTTTATAAAATCTGGCACCTCCATTCATTCACCTCCTAATAATTATAAACATGAGTTCTAAATAAAGAATTTAAAATTTTCTAAATTTTCCAGTTAATTTTTTAAAAACGATTTTTATAGAAAGATTAGGAGCAGGATTGAATAGAATAATAATAAAATTGAATAAAAAATTTAGTGCGTCGAACAAGACAAACACGGATCGTAGGCTCTGAATAGCTGGCAAGCAAGCCACTTAAGCTCTTCTTTTGGCTTGTTAACGTTTGCTGTAAGCAATGCGTATAGATCCTCTTCGATATTCGTAGTGTTCATTCCCGTCGGAATGATCAGGTTAGCGTCACGCACAATGCCGTTATTGTCGACGGTGTATTCGTGGATCAGTGTTCCTCTTGGAGCCTCAACAACCCCAACGCCAGTTCCAGCCTTTGTCTGCTTTGGTCTCTCTTCGTCCTTAAGCTTCACCGCAAGCTCTTCAGCAATCTTTATAGCTTCTTCGCAGTAGTGAACCATTTCGAGTGCCTGAGCAAGGTTGTTGTGGAACGGATTATCGCTTGGGAATTTTATTGGACTGCTCTTAAGCAATTCCTTGGCAGTGGGATTCAGGCGGTCTTTGAATAGATTAACCCTTGCAATAGCTCCGACATGGAAGCCATGTCCGTTGATCGTGCAGAACTTTGTGTTCGAGTATGGCTTGAACTCTTCTTTAATATGCTTTCTATAGTCCTTTGCTTCGGCATTTAGTCCCTTATTTGTCACAAGTTTTCCAGCATAAACTGGGAAGTGCTTTCCGTCGTCGATTGCAAGATACTCAGTAGCCCTTTCGAATTCAGGATACTTAAGGCTTGCAAACAGGTTGAAGGTCTCTATGCAGTCGTTCATTATGCTCTTGAAGTCCTTTGCAATTTTCTCCATATCCGCTCTTGTTGGCAACTTTGCGAAACCGCCAGGAATTGAGTTGACTGGATGAACCGCCCTACCGCCTACAAGCTCAATGCCACGGTTGCCAACAGTTCTTATTCTTATGCACCTCTTCACCGCTTCTGGATACTTTGCGTAAACGTCCGCAACGCCGTTGACGTTCAAGTAGTCCGCTGCAGCGAGGACGTAGAGATGTAAAGCATGATCCTGCACCATCTGTGAAGAGAGCATGAATCGTCTTAGCATCTTTACCTGCTCCGAAGCCTCGATGCCCATTGCATTTTCCAAAGCCTGAATTGCAGCCATGTTGTGCGGAACAGGGCACACTCCGCAGATCCTTGAGGACATCTGTGGGACTTCATCCGCTCTTCGTCCTCTAAGGAAGCTCTCGAAAAGCCTTGAACCTTCGTGGATCTCAAGGCGAGCTTCGACAACCTTGCCATCTTTGATCTCAAAGTATATTCTTCCATGACCTTCGATCTGCGTGACGAATTCATCGTAGATCATAGTTTTCCACCTCCTATTTCTTTAAAGATTGGAGCCATTGGGGCAAATTTCCTGAAAAGCCTTATGATGTCGTCTTTTGAGGCGATCTTCTTCAAAAGCTCAAGCTCCGCGGTAATCTGGGGATCCTCAAGTGGTCCCCTACAACCGTCGCAGGGTACTCCAGCTGAGGGGCATGGCGCTCCACAACCACCATAGGCTACTGGTCCAGCGCATGCAACGCCCTTCAGCAACTGGCATGGATTTCCTTTGCTCTTGCAATCCATGCAGACTGGGCGTGTGTGCTCCCTTGGAATTCTGCCTGCAAATAGATCGCTAACAACTCTTTCGAAGTCCTCAGGCACAATCGGACAGCCACGGATCATGAAGTCGACTTTGATGATCTCTGGCAGTGGCTTGATGTATAGCGTCTCGATCTTGTCCGCATTCTCGCCATAGACATATCTCTTTGCCTCTTCTTTATCCATGAAGTTCGTTATCGCTGCAATTCCACCAAAGCACGCACAGCTTCCCAAAGCTATGACGAGTTTGCTGTGCTCTCTGATCTTCTTAACAAGCTCAAGCTCGTGGCTTGTGATCACCGCACCTTCAATGAAGGCGACATCGAAGTTGTCCCATCTATTCACTCTCTGCCCAAGGCGGAAGTGAACAAACTCAACCCCTGCGAGGATTCTATCGATGAACTTGGAATTCACGATCTGAACCTCACAACCTTCACAATCCGTTAGATCGAAAATCGCAACTTTCGGTTTCATTCAAACCACCTCATATGGCTTCAGGTAACTGCTTAACGTCAGCATAATTGAACACAGGTCCATCGAGGCAAACGTAGCGGTTATTGATCTGACAGTGCTGGCATTTGCCCACTCCGCACTTCATGTGTCTCTCGAGAGATATGTAGATCGAGGAATCGGGCATTCCCGCCTTTCTGAATTCCTGAATGACGAACTTATACATCACTGGTGGTCCGCAGACGATTCCAATTGCATCCTTTATCGAGTAGTTTAGCTTTGCGAAGAGTGTTGTAACAACCCCAATGTTCCCCTTCCAGCCACTCGGCTTTCCGTCTGGAAGCTTGTCAGAGTCAACAGTCACGAGGAAATTGCACTCCTTAGCCCATCTATCAAATTCTTCTTTGTAAAGCAGATCTGCGGGGGTTCTTGCACCGTAGAGCACTGTGATTTTGCCAAATTCCTTCTTGTGGTGGAGCACATAGTTAAGCGAGCTCCTTAGCGGAGCCATTCCTATACCTCCAGCGACGTAAACGATGTCTTTGCCCTTTATTGTCTCAAATGGGAATCCAACGCCGTAGGGACCACGAATCCAGACGTAATCGCCAGCCTTCATTCTGTGGAGCGCGTTTGTGACTGTTCCGATTCTCCTGACGCATAGATCAATGTATCCCTCTTCATGCGGGCTCGAGGTTATCGAAATCGGTGCTTCACCAACTCCGGGAATCGAAAGCTCAACAAATTGCCCGGGCATGTATTTGAAGTCCTTTACTTCAAGTCTGAAAACTTTGGTGTCATAGGTTTGCTCAATTACCTTCAAAATCTTGCTCCTAAACGGCTTGTATATGTTCTCCATTTTAAGCACCTCCTAACTTAGATAGCGTCTCTCTCATGTCTATGTCTGCTGGACAGAAGGTTATACACCTTCCACAACCTACACAGCTCGGCACTCCAAATTCGTCGACGAAAGTCTTGAATTTGTGAGTATAGACGTTTCTGTATCTTGCCTTAAGGTCTTTTCTGAAATTATGCCCTCCAGCAACTCTTGCGAAGCTCAGCAGTAAGCATGAGTCCCAGCAACGCACTCTCTGGCCTTCATTCGGCACAACGAATGTCTCGTCTATAACATCGAAGCAGTAGCATAGTGGACAAACGAGAGTGCAGTTCGTGCAGGCCAAGCATTTCTTTGCAGTTTCTTCCCATACGGGATTGTTGTAGTCTTCAAGGATCTTCTTGCCGATTGCATAGACATCGAGGTGCAACTTTTCATCGTAATCGATCTTAACTTCTTTCACATCGACAGTCTCAGGACCAAAGTAGAGCTGTGAAAGCAATTTTCTGCCCTTTTCAGTCATCGAAAATCCTACATAGCTGTCTCCATCAGCTTTAAGGAAGAGATCACATGCGTTGGTTAGCACATTTGCTCCAGTTGACTTGCAGAAGCAAGTCTCGATTGGCTTGCACGAAATTCCTACGACGAGCATTTTCTCACGCCTTGCCTTGTAATATGGATCGTTCCAGAAAACCAAGTCAAGTCTCCCGATGGCGTTTACGTCGCACATGTGCAATCCAAAGAAGGCTACCTTTTCTTCTGGGATGATTTCTTTAAATTCTCCACCATCCAAAGCAAAAATTGGTTCTTTGTAGGGCATTATGAATTTCTTTGGCGGTAGAACTGTTGTTGGATAGTCCAGTGCAACTTCGCTGAAATCTTTGACTTCCATTAGCACGTAGTCGTCTTTTCTTTTTACGGGGGCAATGACTCTGTATTCCTTGCTTATATCATCGAACAGCTTTTTCAAATTCTCCTTTTTAATCTTTTTTCCCATCAAAGCTACCACCCTCTAAGGCTATGGTTTGCGGAAAACACGAGAATATAAATAGATTACGAAAAATTGGCTTTTTAAAGTTCTTGCATTTGAAACATAAAAAGTAATAACTAACTTATAATCTTCGCACGTCTCGAACTTTTTAAATACCCCCAAAGCTTCGCAATTTCATGCACGAATGGGCCATAGCTATGTCAGTGGTGAGCAGTGTGGAGAAGTGGGCACTCGAAAGAAATGCTAAAGTGAAGAAAGTTTTGCTTTCTATTCCTTCTCTTTCGATGCTCGAAGTTGAAATTCTGCAGGAAGCCTTCAATGTGATCAAGAAGGACTCTAAGATTGCGGATGCAGAGCTTGAAGTGATTGTGAGGGATCAGAACTTCAGCTGTAGGGCTTGTGGAAACAAATTTACGCTCAAAGACATAAGATCTCAGCTTGAACCGATTTTAAGAGACTTTGGAGAAGAAAATCCGCTCCACGTGGTCCCCGCTCTAATTACAACATTCGCAAAGTGTCCGAAGTGTTCCTCGCATGACTTTGAAGTCGACTCCTCGATAAGGGTGGAGGCGGTCGAGATATGAACCCGATACTCGAGATGGCTAAGAATAGATTTAAGGCAAAAAAGGTTATTGCGGTAATGAGTGCAAAAGGGGGAGTTGGGAAGAGCACAATTGCGTCATTAATTGCACTTAATCTGAGTGAAAGGCAGAAAACCGCTTTAATTGACCTCGACATCTATGGAAACTCAACTTTAAAGCTTTTTGGGATCAATAAACTGCATGAAGTGAGCAAAGAGGGAATTGAGCCATTTTTAGTCAGCAACCTGTCGATTTACAGCATTGGAGGTCTTGTTGGCGATCACTACGTTGTTTTGCCCGGAAAAGATGAGGGAAACGTTGTTGAGTCCTTGTTAGGACTTGCAAATGTTAAAGAAGATCTGGTTGTTATCGACACGCCTCCGGGGATGGGAGAAGAGCTTCTAACGCTTAGCAGAGTTTTGGATCCCGAGATCTATTTGGTAACGTTGCCTTCGAAACTGTCCTTGAAGATAGTAAAGCATATGCTCGATTACTTGCTCGAATTGGGATTGAAGCCCAAGATTATTCTGGCAAACATGAGTTTCTTAGATACCGCCAATGGGCGAATTTATCCATTTGGAGAGCTTGAGCCTGTGAAAGAGCTTGGAGAGGAATTTGATATAGGGGTTGAGTGTCTGCCGTTTGATCCGAGTATTGAAGAATTCGTGGGGAGGATTCAGGATTATAATGGGGTTCTTAAAGAAGGGATTGCAAGATTTTTAATTTGCCAAGAATGAGAAGTATTAAATACGCCTTATTCATTTCTTTTGCTATGAGCAAGGTGAAGGTAGGAGTTTTGAAGATGGGTGCAATTGGCACCGCAGTAATCCTTGAATATTTGCTTGACGAAAGGGCGGACAGAGAGGACCTCGAAGTTCGTGTCGTAACAAGCGGTGCAAAAATGCAACCAGAAGAAGCGGTTGTCGCGGAAAAGCTTAAGGAGTTCAACCCCGATCTGATCATTGTTGCATCTCCCAATGCAGCTTTGCCAGGACCAAAGGCTGCAAGAGAAGCCTTTGCCGGGAAGCCAGTTATAGTGATAAGTGATGCTCCCGCTAAGAAGGCAAAGGATGAGCTGAAGGAGAAAGGATTTGGCTACATCTTCATCAATGCGGACTCGATGATCGGTGCAAGGAGGGAATTCCTGGATCCTACAGAAATGGCACTGTTTAATGCGGACGTTCTGAAGGTTCTCGCTGCAACTGGAGCTTTGAGAGTTGTTCAGGAGGCAATAGACAAGGTTATTGATGATCTTAAGGCAGGAAAGAAGCCAGAATTGCCGCAGATCATCGTTACTGCAGAAAAAGCTGTTGAAGCGGGCAAGTTCAGCAATCCATATGCAAAGGCTAAGGCGATGGCGGCTTACTTCATTGCAGAGAAAGTTGCGGACATTAACGTTCGTGGATGCTTTGTTGAGAAGGACTACAACGTTTATGTGCCCTTGGTAGCCTCAGCACATGAAATGATGCGCATAGCAGCGATGCTTGCTGATGAGGCAAGAGAGATCGAGAAATACGGAGACAAGCTATTCAGGAATCCGCATTCGAGAGAGGGCAAGATTTTGTCTAAGACCGAACTCGTGAGCAAGCCACAATAAATTTTAATTTTTATATTGGGGATTAGCTTTACGAAATCCAAATCCCCACAGGCTGCTGTAATTGAAATCCATTAAATTCGCTTCAGCTACCGGATAAAGATCTTGTAAACACTTTAGTTCAGCAGGAAACTTTTAGCGGATATTGGCTTAACTTTCGAGCTTTTATAAAAATTATTGCATTTCAAAATGCGTCCCCGAAAGGTTTATTAATTTAAAGAAACAACAATCTTAGGGGCGTCGCGTATATCATTGGCATCTATCCCGCCGCCGATGCAACTATGATTTTTTTGGCGCCCCCTACGTTCTCTCTATTAAAACTGCATTTATAATTCCTTCCTGGCTGGGGCGGTTTGTAACCTTTGCCTTTCCGATTTCGGTCTGTATTATTGCTCCTTTTGTAATGACTCCATGCCTTACGTAGTGAACGTGGGCAGGATTCTCGACTACGCTTTTAATTGCTACTTTTACAACCTTCTTCTGGGCTGGATCGTAAACGTTTGCATATTTATCTGCGAACAATTTTAGCTTGTAGCTTCCCCCCATCATTCTCTCCTTTTTCGCTTTCCTATCACCAATCGTCGTCAGCACCTGCTCTCCACCAAGTTCATACTTTCTCTTCTTTCTGTGCGCCCTATAGAATCCTCCAGTAGGCTTTCTTCTACTCCTACCCTGAAAGATCATCCGCTCACCTTTGCCTTGCTACCACTCTCGCCTTAAAGATTTTATGCCTTTGCAACTACAATTATGGGGAGCGGTGGTGGGCGGCTTACCGAAAGGAGGAAAGTCCCCCCACCCGTAAAGGCGGGCTCCGCAAGGAGCATCCCCGAGAGGGGATTGGGCGGAACAGAAAAATCCCGGCAGAGGGAAATGCGATGAAGCCGAAAGGCTTAGGTCACCTCTGCTGGTTGAAAAATCCGCCCACTGCTGGGTGCAAGGCTTAGAGCCGCTGAGACTGATGCCGTCGGAACAGAAGGGGGCTTACTACCACCACTCCCCTCTGATCAAAGCCATTCCAACATTTATAGCAATATGCCCAGCCATTAAACCGCCAACGCATTTCGTTTTATCGTAAACTACTGAAAAAACAACTCCAGTGATTATCATAAAAAATAAGACCTTTGGGATTCCGTATTGAGCGAGGAAAATTGATTCTGGAATGTGAACGATCAGCCAGACCGTAAAGCCAACAAATTTATTGAAATTTGCCTGCCATACACGCCAAACGTAAAAATCCACTGCGGAAACATTCAGACACATCAGAATCAGGAGTATGAGCAATTCAATTCCCTTGCCAGTTGCCCCAAGAACAGGACCGAAAAGGAATAAGAAAAACGGTAGGAAGGGAATGTAGGCGAATAAGCCTGCAAGAAATGATTTTTTACTACAAAATAAGCCGATTTTTTGATTTTTAAGCCTAAGATAGAAAGCGGGGAAGACAAGGAAAGAAAAGAAGTATAGAACCGCATGAACGCAGTAGTTACCAGGATATTTAAAGACGTTTGTCGGATCTAAAAGCACTCTGGTAGCGAAATAAAATGCAGGAGGGGTGAACAGAACAATTGAATTTTCCAGGATCTTTTTAGGCATGACAAAAGTGTAAAATGGTTTATTAATAATTTCTTTTGATGCTTGAAAACTTGAGAAATTCGGGAGTGGATAAAGTTTTAAATATCACACCACTATTGATTGCATGGGAACTGTAAAGCCTGCCTATATAAAGATAATAGCGAATGAATTGCTAAAAAAGTATCCAGAGAAGTTCACTCCGAACTTTGACGAAAACAAGAAGCTTGTTTCAGAACTAACGACGATAAAGAGCAAGACAATTCGCAACAGAGTTGCAGGATACATTACGAGGAAAGTCAATAGAGGAATGAAGGGATCATGATGTTCAAGGGAGTAATCCCTGCACTAATAACTCCTTTCAAGGAAGACTTTAGCGTTGACTATGAAGGCTTAGCAAAGGATCTTGACTACATGGAGAGACACGTAGATGCCTTTGTGCCCTGCGGAACCACTGGAGAAGCCTCGACGCTTGGCTATGAAGAGCATGTTGAAGTGGTTCGATTCGTGGCTGAGACTTCAAAGTTACCCGTAATTGGTGGTTCAGGTTCTAATTCGACCAAAGAAGCGATCTGGCTCACAAAAGAAGTCGAGAAAGCTGGGGCTGAAGCTGCGATGCTTGTGACACCTTATTACAACAAGCCAAATGACGCGGGATTGCTTGAGCACTACAAAGCAGTTGCCAAGGAAGTTTCAATACCGCTTATCGTTTACAACATTCCGGGCAGAACCGGAATAAACGTTTCTCCGCAATTGATGGCTAAACTTGCTGAGATCGATAACATCGTTGGCGTTAAGGAAGCAAGCGGGAATCTGAAGCAAGTTTCAGATATAATAAGGCTTGTAAAAAAGAAGGATTTTGTTGTGCTCTCGGGCGATGATTTTCTAACGCTTCCAATTCTCGCAATTGGCGGTAAGGGAGTTGTAAGCGTCGCTGCGAACGTTGCACCGCATTTGATGAAAGAATTATGTAATGCCTTTGAGAGTGGAAATATTGCAAAGGCTATTGAGCTTCATCACAAACTCTCTCCGCTTTTCGACGCACTTTTCATTGACACAAATCCGATCCCGGTGAAGAAAGCAATGGAGCTAATTGGACTGCCAGCTGGAAAGCCAAGGCTTCCGCTGGTTGAGCTCAGTGCTGAAAAGACGGAAAAGCTGAAGAAAGTCCTAATAGACTTAGGGCTAATCAAAAAATAATTGATGCCATATCGAAGATTACCTGTTTGGCTTGGAAATACACTCGAGATTTTTGGTTTGTTTTTTGGGCTTTTTCTGATTCTTTTCTATAGTCAATTTCCTTTTCCGTTGCAGATCTTGGTTATTTTGGTTGCTTGGTTCTGCTTCTGGTATTTTAGTCATTGTTTGGCTCATTACGTTGTCGGAAAAGCACTTGGGCTTAAATTCAAATATTACTTCGTTGGAAAGTCCTCAATCACAAAGCTGAATTCTCCTTTGAATCCTATTTTTAAATTCTTCCCTGTGCTTGGTATAAAAGTCGATCCTGAAACCCTGAAAGAGTTATCTAAAAACAAAAAATTCGTTTTCTACTCTTCCGGAGCACTCGCATCGATGCTGACTCCAACTATTTGTTTAATCCCAGCGTGGCAAATGGGAAAATTAATTTTTGGACTCATGCTACTGCTTACAATTGGAAACATTCTATTAACGCTTATCTTGAGCCCAAGAGTTGGAGATCTTTACAGAGCAAGAAAAGCTTGAGATTTTTTCAATTTAATCGATCGAATTTCAGTCCGTGGCCCTTCATAACGTCTCCAGTTTCTCTTTAAGCAGGGCTCCAAGTGCAATGGTGGAGTTTCAATCAATAAATCCATTTCATCGAGTTTTTGCAATCTCACTCCAAAAATTTTTAACATTAACGGAGTATTAGCTTCATGAAGCTCGCAATTGCTGGAGCAGCAGGTAGAATGGGAAGGCTTGTCGTGAAGCACGCAATTAATGAGGGCTTGAAAGTTTTTCAGGCTTTCGATGTTGTTGAAGTTGGAAAAGATGCGGGAGAGCTCGCTGGAGTTGGAAAAATCGGCGTTTTGATCGAGAATGATATTACAAAGCTTAACGTCGACGTTCTCGTGGACTTTACGAATCCTGAAGCCTGCATAAAGAATGCGAGGATTGCTTCGCAGAAGGGGATAAAGCTTGTGATTGGCACCACTGGCTTCAGCGAGGAGCAAAGGAAGGAACTGGAGAGCTATTGCAAAAAGGTTCCAGCTGTAATATCGCCAAATTTCAGCATTGGTGTTAATGCTTTTTTCAAGATCGTGGAATTCGCATCTTCACTGCTCCATAGCTACGACATCGAGATCTTCGAAATTCACCACAAGATGAAGAAAGATGCTCCGAGCGGGACCGCAATAAAGACTGCTGAGATCATAAGGGAAGTTTTGGCTAAAAAAGGCAAAATTTTGGATCTGAAGTTTTGCAGAGAAGGAAAGAGGGGCAACGAGATTGGCGTCTTTGGCATTCGTGGGGGCGATGTAGTTGGAGAGCACACAGTCCTATTCTTTGGCGAGGGGGAACGGGTGGAGATTACGCACAGAGCCACGAGCAGAGACAGCTTTGCAAAGGGAGCAATAATGGCTGTGAAGTGGATTGCAGGAGTTGAAAAGCCGGGAATTTACAGCATGCTCGACGTTTTATCTGAAAATATGCCTTCCTGAGGCGTTTATTCTGATCAAAGGCTTCGTTAAATGCCTTCTTGCACACGGTGGGACTTCGTAGAATCCGGGCTCAAGCGTTCTTGGAACTTCAATTTTTATTTTCTCGGTGGCTTTGGTTTTGCAGTTTCTGCATCTGAAACCCTGTCCTTTGCCTGCAGATTCCATTCTCTTTCCACATCTTGGGCATAGCGGGTTCAGCTCAACATATTTTTTCGCAAGCTCTACAATTCGAAGCTTTTCGAGATTTAAAGTGTTGTTCTTGACAGAACCATAGACTTCCACAACGTCTCCCGGAATAAGGGCTCGGACAATGTTTCTGAATTGCTTGGTCGGCTCAAAGGCTGAGCATTTCAAAGTTCCAGAATTCGTTTGGACTTCAAAGAAAACATGACCACCAACGATCTCATACGGCTTTTTAACAACTCTGCCGATTAGCCTGTAGGAGTGAAAATCCTCGACTTTTTCGCTGCTGATAATATGCATGTCTGTGGCGTGGTTTGTTATAAAGATCTGCCACCTTTCGCATGGCTCTGTTTTAACGAACTTTAGCGCTTTTTTCAGAATTTCTGGCTCTTCTCCCCTTAAGCCGAAGAGCACAGGGCAAGGAGTTCCGGGAACCGCCATTACAACGTCGTTGCACCAGTCAACCGTGTCAAAGATCTTTGGATAGAATTCGAAGTCAAGATCGTAAAAGCTCTCCTTATCGTATTCCCGAGGTTTTCCAATTTTTTCAGGCATGCGGTAAGCAATGAGCTCGTAAACGATATCATTAAGCTGTGCACCAACTGAGGCGAGAGCTCCAATGAGCCCGCGACCATTCTTGAACTTAAGATGATCAATGCGGTTCTTTTCTATTAGCTCAAGAGCGTCTTCAATCCTCAAAACGTCTTTTATCGCCTTTTCTGCAAATTCTCTTAACAAAGGAGCTTTTTCTTCTTCAACGAAAACAACTCCGGGATTCGTGTTCTCATTTTCAAGCTCAGCGTATTCTTTAACGAGTTTCTCAGTAATTTCCAGAGCCTGATCAAGATCTTCAAGCTCTGCAAGGAAGCTAACCGCTCCATTTCCCCTTGTTTTAAAGGGAATCGTGGGATTTAGCCTTATAAGCCTTGGGAATCCAATCACTTTGCCAATTTTTTTTATTTCTTCCATTAAGAGCACTGCAAGATAAGTTGTGCACATTCCTTTTCTGCTGTCCGTGTCATCTATCCCGATCCAGAACCGCATAGAGCCTTGCTGTAAGCAGATCAGACTTCGTTCTCTCAATTCCCGCTCTTGCAACATCGAGCTTCTGCCTAAGATTTGGCACAAGTCTGTCGGGGAAGGACGCGAAAGAAATGAGTTCTGAATAGATTTTCTCCATGATCTCGACAATTTTCTCAGCTTTTTCAAGTTCATTGGAAATCATCCTTGAAAGTGCAAACCTGCGAAGCTCTCCAATGACATCAGCCAAGCCTGTGATGAATGCTGAATGGGAGACTTCGAAGTCAATCGATAAATCGAAATCACCCTTCACAGCCTTTGTGAACAATACCGCTTCAGCAATCTCTTGCATAGCTTCGTTTGTAATCGAATAGTAAATCTCGGGACAATTCTGGAATTCTTTGATCTTTTCAAGAATTTTCAGCCCTTTAGAGATGCTCTCCTCTGCGAGCTCCATATTTCCAGAGTGCACCGCTACGATTGACTTCGAAGCCAGAATCCTGAGTTCTCTTGTAAGCTTTAAAAGCTCTTCACGAGCTTTCTCGAGCTCCTCAAGTCTAATACGACAGTCTTCGAGTCTCATAGGCTCAGAAGGCAAACTCTACTCTGCTCAGACTCGTCAACGATTTCATAGCCCTTTTTGCACAGCAATTTGCTAAACTCAACCACATCTCTGTGTTCGGGCATGTTCTCAAGCTTTAGCCTTCGCCTTGAGTATCCAAGGAACATGTAAGCCTTCGCCTCCACGTAGTCTGGCTCAGCAATCCTTATTAGCCTGTCGAATCCCTCTACCGCTTTTTCGTCCATGTTGATTCCCTTGATCAGCGTTAGCCTTATAACTGTCCTTGACTGCGAGTCTTTCATCTTTTTTAGGCTTTCCATAATTTGAGCCCAAAAATTACTGCTTGGGCGGTTAAGGGTCAAATGGGTTTCTTCGCTGTAGGCAGTGAGGCTAATGTAAAGCTGTGTCGGCTTCACTTTCTCAACCATCTCTGGATTTGTGCCATTCGTTACGAGAAAAGTCGTGAATCCGCGTTTTTTATAGCATTCAATTAGCTCTGGAAGATAAGGATAAAGGGTTGGCTCTCCAAGTAGGCTTATTGCAACCTGATTCGGCTTTTCCGCTTCTTTAAGCTTAACTCTGTTGATTCCTTCTGTGCCGTAGAATCCACTAAGCAGTCTTTTTTGAGCCTTCAGACTCTCTTCAACGATCCTTTCAGGCTCATTCCAGCCTTTAAAGTCCTTTAGAAGCTCCAAAGGACGCCAGCAGTGAATACAAGCCTGGTTGCATAGCAAAGCGGGAGTCATCTGAAGGCATCGGTGGGACTGAATTCCATAGAACTTCTGCTTGTAGCACACCCCTTCGTCTCTAAGCGATTTTTTGAGCCACAAGCATGTCTTCACTGCGGAATGGTTGAAAATCTGATAGCCCTTTAGGTCTGAGAGCTGTTTCATAAGCCCAAATATTTGTTTACGAGATCAATAAAATCCTTTGCCCTCTCTCTGCTTTCGCCTGCTATTGCGGAAACAATTGCAACGCCAGCAACTTTGCAATCGAGCACACTTTTAACATTCTCAAGCTTTATTCCTCCAATTGCGAAAACAGGCAAATTAGTGGCTAAGATGATTTTTTTCAGCCCATCAACCCCAATCGGTGCTTTTGCATCTTCCTTCGTAGTTGTCGCAAAAACTGGACCAGCACCAAGATAGTCTGCCTTTTTTGCTTCTCTTGCTTCTTCAACGCTGTGAACCGAAACGCCAATGATCCCGTCGAACAACTCTCTTGCAACTTCTAAGGGCAAATCTTCTTGACCCAAATGCACACCGTCAGCTTCGCAAGCCAAAGCAAGATCAATACGGTCGTTTATAATTAGCAGTGCGTCATAACTTTCAGTTAGCTCACGTAGTTTTTTTGCTACCTTAAGCAATTCCCGATCCTTCATTTTCTTTTCTCTAAACTGAATTAGCCTAACACCTAACTCAAGGGCTTTTTTTGCCAAATCTTCATGTTTTCCAAACTTTGAGTCGGTGATGAAGTAAACTCCTTTAAGCATCGTAAGTATTTATTGCAGTCTGCATAAATCACTTTGGTGTCCCTCAAGGAAATGCTCAGGGATAAGCTCAGCGAAGAAGAGCTGAAAATCTTGCGAAGAAGCTTCGAGATAATTGGAGATATTGCAATAATAGAGATCCCAGATGAGCTAATCAGCAAGAAGGAGCTCATTGCGGATGCAATACTCAAAAAGCATAAGCATTTGAAGACAATTTTAAGAAAAGTGGGTGAAGTTAATGGCGTTTTCAGGGTTGCGAAATACGAGAAGATCTATGGAGAAGAGACTGAGACGATCGCTAAGGAGCATGGCTGTAGATTTCTCGTGGATCCAACGAAGGTTTACTATTCCTCAAAGCTCTCAACCGAGCGTGAAAGGATTGCAAGGCTTGTAAAGGAAGGCGAGAGGGTTTTGGTAATGTTTGCTGGCGTTGGACCTTATGCAATTGTCATCGCAAGGCTTTCAAAGGCTAAAGAAGTCGTAGGAGTTGAGCTGAACAGGATTGCGGTGGAGTATTTTAGAAGGAATGTTAAGCTCAACAAAGTCAACAATGTCGTTGTAATCGAGGGCGATGTTGCTGAAGTTGTTCCGAAGCTTGAGGGCAAATTCGATCGCATTTTAATGCCTGCTCCATATTCTGCGGAGAGCTTTGTTGGGCTGGTTAAGGGTAAAGTCAAATCAGGCGGTTTTGTTCATTACTACACGTTTGAAAGCGAGAATAATGAAAGCATGCTTGCTAAAAAGGTTGAAGATATTTTTTTAAGCAACGGAATAATTGCAAAGGCGAAATTCATGCGGAGATGCGGGAGCTTTGCACCCTATGTGAACAGATATGTTGTTGATCTTGAGTATTTGGGTGAAAAAGAATAAGAATTTGTAAAAAATCAAAAATTTTACCTTGGTGTTGTTGGATAGCCATGGAGAGCTTGCATTTTGTCAAGCCAGTTGCCAATTTTTGGAAAGATCTCACTCGGAGCTTTTAAGCCGAATGGTAGCTCAAGGTGACCTGTGCCTTTAATTAGCCAAGTTTCGTCGAGCGGATGTGGGGTCTTTCTTCCCATCAAGTCTTTTTCGATCTGCTCAGCTTCAACAAGTCCCGGGAGTTCTGAGAGGATCGTTATGAATGGGACTTGCACTTTGTTCATGTTGTATATATAGTAATAATAGCCATCCAAACCTGGCTTAGGATATGGTGGTGAGATCAGGTAGCTTCTCCCTCCATTTTCAAAGTATTCTCTGGCAGTAAGTCTTAGTCCAAAATCGCCGTATTGGACAAGCGTTGGTGTATAGATACTGTCCATTATATACCTGACTGCGAAATCACCGAGAGCATCATTCATGTCCTCGGTTGCATACATGGCCAAGGCTTTTATTAGTTCGCATCTGTCCCCATATTGATAGTATGCTTCTTCAATTACTTTGTAAAGGAAATTCATCGCAAGTAGAGTTGTATTCCATAACAATCTGCTTTTGGCTATGGTCTCAATAAGACTCCTCAGATCCATGTAGATCGGAATGTCAAGCAAAGCCCAACCAACTTTTGTATCCATAATTTGTGGCAGCGGTGGGATCATAGCAGGATCGAGGGCTATGACACCAAGCACAGTCTGAGCTCCTTTGATAATTCCATTTCTTTCCTTTACGAGGCTGTCATAGGAGACAACCTTCTTGCACCAAGGATCCCCACTAAGGCAAGAGACTGTGCTCTGGAATTTTGTTCCCTGCAAGTAAACGTAGCTAACTAAGCCACCAGTGCTGTGCCCCCCGATGATCGGGTTCTTTCCTGTCTTCGAGTAAACGTAGTTAATCGCTGCGGGCGTATCATACATTGCCCATACGTCAAGACTGACGTAAACAGAACCTTTTTGGCTTTTCATCGTGTCATAACCAGTTCCACGGTAGTTCACAAGCCAAACATCGTAGCCTTTTTTCCATAGATAGTAAGCAAGACTGTGCTGGAGCAGTGGGTCTGCTTTAACATTTGGATCATTCTGAGCCCAGCTTGCAATTGGCATCTGCGAATAGTATGGGGCGTAACGGCTCTTTAACTCTGCAGGGGTATGGGCGAGATACTCGTTCATGTTTGCCATTAGACCAGAGAATAGAACGATCGGCTGAGCTCCGTTATTGCAAACGCCTTTGTAGCAGTAGTGCAAAAGCTTGATCGAGACCCCATCAGCTGTTTTTACTGTGTGAATCTCACCGAATTGCTCAAAAGTGTTAGCTGTTGCAACAGAAATCATTGCAAGCACCAAGACTAACCCCGATAGCTTGGTGGACATAATGAGTTTTCGAATTTAGTGTATTTAAATTTTATCATATTTATTATTTAACAATAATTGTAATTATAATCATATGCTGCTCACATTTAAAAAATTTGCTCGGAACCCAAAAAGTTGAAAATAAAAATTCTCGTAGCAACAGGGTAAAAATTAGAGTAGGCGGAAGAGTTTTTAATATGGGAGAATATAGAGCTTTTGAAAAGGCGATGATGAAAGGGCCCCTCTGAAGCTGTGATGAGGGTTTTGAGTTCTGAGCCTAATCAATTAGATAAGCATAGAGCAATGGCAAGGCTATCGTTGCGTCGCAGTAGACTGTTACAGCCTTTGCATCGCCTTTGAGTTTGCACCAGCTTTTTGCTTCTTCAAGCGTTGCTCCGCTAAGCCCGCCGTATTGTGGAGTGTCTGTAGTGATCTGAACAGCGTAGTCGAAGCCCTCGGCAAGGAGCATTGCCTGCAAGGTAAAATTCTTGGGCACTCCTCCGCCGACGATTACGATGCCCATTTTTCTTTTCTGAGAGCAAAGATCAAGGAGCATTTTTGTATCCTTTGAGTAGTCAATCACTGCATTTTTTCCGTAGAGCATTAAATGAAGCCCTGCTATGGAGTCGTGAAGAGTTGGACAGAAGATCGGGATCTTATTTTCGAATGCAAGGCTTATAAAGGAGTCCTGAAGTCTTTTGCCAATTTCCCAAATTAGCTCGTAGCTTGAAAATATGCCTGAAAGCTCTTTAAAGGTTTCCATGAAAAATTGCTCCACAGCTTCAAAGGCAGGTGTTTCGATAAAAACGTCATAAATTCTGCTAATTCCCCTCTCTGCAAGTTCAACGTCATTGGCAAAGGGCGATCCGGAAGTGTGGGCATATCCAAGGGCTTCGCAGACTTCATGAACAATATTGGCTCCAGTAAGCACAAGGCTATGGGCAAATTTGTTTTCCAGTATGTCTTTAATAATATTCCTCATTCCCGCTGGTATCATAGCCCCTGCGAGGGTAAGGAAGATAAAAGCATCTTCTTTAACCATTTCTTTCCATATTTTTCCTGCTTCACCGAGTCTTCGGGCATTAAATGCTGTGCATGAAAGTTTTTCCACAAGCTCTGAAGCTTTTATGCCTTTTTCAACTTTTAGGTGTTCGATTTTCATGAATAAATGATCGGCAAAGAGTTTAAAAAGTTTCAAAAAACATAAATACAATAGATCAAAGAAGAGTATAATGCTTGTCCTTGTCAGCCCAAAGAATCTAAGCGAAGCCATCGAAGCCATTGAGGGTGGAGCGGATATTATAGACGTTAAGAATCCCGCAGAAGGTTCTTTGGGAGCAAATTTCCCTTGGGTCATAAGTGAGGTTGCAAAGCTTGCAAAAAAGCATGGCAAAGAAGTGAGTGCAACAACTGGAGACATGCCTTACAAGCCCGGCACAGCGAGCTTGGCAGCATTGGGTGCAGCAGTTGCGGGAGCGGACTACGTTAAAGTAGGTCTTTATGGAGTTAAGAATGAAGTAGAAGCAAAAGATGTAATAATGGCAGTTGTGAGAGCAGTTAAGAGCTACGACCAAAGCAAGAAGGTAGTTATTGCTGGTTATGGTGATTACTATAGGATTGGAGCCATATCTCCGCTTAAGCTACCACATATCGCTTCAGAATGTGGTGCAGATGTTGTCATGGTTGATACAGCAATAAAAGATGGTAGCTCAATCTTTGATCACATGAGCTTCGAATCTCTACAGGAATTCGTTTCTCTGGCAAAGGAAAATGGTTTACAGTGTGCCTTAGCTGGAAACCTTGGCTGGGGGCATCTGGAATCGCTTCGCAGACTTTCGCCTGACATTATAGGTGTTAGAACGATCGTATGTGAAAATGGAAGAAACTCACACGTAAAAAGAGAACTGGTCAGAAAGCTCAAGATGCTGGTTTAGCTTGTTTTGTAGAACAACAAAGGTTAAGGAGCTCTATTTCACTCTCTCTTGGCCCTTTTGCAATAAGTATGTCTCCTGCATGGATTGCAGTGCTTGCAGTGGGTCTTGTGATCCACTCGTTCCTTCGCTTTATTGCGATGATGTGCATTCCCGTGTTGCTCTCAACTCTTGTCTCTTTAAGAGTTTTATTCGTAAGCGGAGAATCCTTATCGACGTTTACCATAATTAGAATCTCTCCCGTTTTTCTCATTGCATCTTTAAAAACTTCCGGTAATTCCATCTTGTTGAGAAGTATTTCTGCAATTTCTCTTGCACTGTCAGCAATTTGCTCGGAGCAGTGAACTATCTCTATTATTGGGATCAATATCGAGGGATCATCGAACTTTTTGCTTGCACTCAGAATTAGCTTCTCAACTTCAAACTTCATGTTGTCGAGAACGCTTTCGATGTAAACGACTTCGAGTGCAACGTCTTCGTTTCCATAGATGAGCGAGGAATAGGCCAAGTCGACTGCAAGTTCTGAGAGATTTTTCATTTCGATTAGCAAATCAACAGCTCTGTCAAGCTCCGGAATCTCGAGCTCGCTTGCTATTCCAATTTCTCTGGTTTCATTCAAAACAAACTCATAGAGCCTTGGAACGCTGTTTGGATCTCCGCGAACAAAAAGCACGTCACCCTTCATTATTCTTGTGTCCCTGTCAACGTCGAAGATCCACTGTAGATCTCTTTTTATTGCTATAACTCTCATTCCCGTGACCTTCTGGAACATAACTTCTCCAAGCGATTTTCCTACTACGGGCGAATTTTCTGGTACCGTGACTTTTACTATGGTCTCCTCAGAGTGTGCAAGAATAAGATTTACGATGTTCTTCGGCAATTTGTAGCCTCTTAGCACGAGCGAAGAAATATCTCCAGCGGCACTGCTCATCTTGTAGCCAGCACTTGCTATCTGCAAAATGGAGGCAACTTTTTCAGTCTCTCTAATATGTCTTACTGATAAGGCTGCAATTTTTCTGATCTCTTTAATAAGATCGACAAACTTTGCCTCCAGTTCAAGCACTTCCTCAGCGACATCCTCGACATCATATAAAACGGATGAATAGGCGAGATCTATTACCAACTCGCTCGTATTTCTGATCTCCACAAGCAAATCCTTTACGGTTTTGGGCATCTCAATCTCATTAATAGATTTAATGATTTAAACTTTTCTGCCACTGAGTATACCGGGCTCTGTAACATTTTCGACAACTTATCAGAATAGTTCTCTGGTCTCTTGAAAATCCTGAAAATACATTAAAGCTTTTTATCGGTTCTCTAATTGTGGTTCGTTGCCTTGATGATGACCTTAAGATAATTTCGAACAATATAACCGCAATTAACCGCTCTTGGCTTTTTGTTCACGTCATTCTGGGGGTTTTTAAGTATACTCCAAGTAATCGCAATATCTTAAGCAACGAATTCTTCGTCAATTGCAGTAAAATATATCACGGATGGGCAAAAAGTTTATATACTTTAAATATAACTAAGGTTTGGCGGCGGGGTAGCTAAGGCTATACTCCGTCCGCTAAATCGTAGGATTTATATAGTAGGAAGTGAACGAAAATGCGGAAGGAGGTTGAGAAAATGAAAGGGTATGGATTGATAGGATTAGTGCTGTTAGTGATATTAATGTTGCCAGCGAGTGCAGTGCCAATGAAAAACGTTACAATTTATGCAGAGTTTGAATATGAAGGCCAAATGGTTAACAAGACGATATATCAATTCATAGATGGAATGAGCGCACCATACATCCCATGCACACTGCCAAACAATACAACTGCAAACTTAATATTTGAATTCGAGCTAAACCATACGGGAACTATACCAGACACATATACGATTAGAATTGTCCCACAGCCACCAATGCCAGGAGTTGAGTTCTATTTCGGTTTAGCCGATATTGGTTCTTACTACAGGACAAATCTCACTGCAATGGCTACATGGGATCTAACGAGCAAGGCTATTAAGAACACAACTGCTCCGAGTTATCTAGTGGTTACAGAAGTGAATGAACAGAATTATACACAGCTTGTTGGACCTCAGAAGTTCAAGCTCAATATTACAAATGTAAAAACCCCCAACAAGGGCGGATACTTTGTTACAGCTATTAACTTAATGGATTACTATCAAACTGTAGAGTATGGTGAATACACTGCAAAGATCTGCGTTGCTGAGCACGTTGTCATACCCCCACCGAATCCACAGGTATTGCCATGTGAAGGTGTGTGCTATTATAATTACAACAGCACTACAAACACAGTGATGCAAGCGGTTCCAGACTCTTGTTTCTATCTAAAGGCTCCGTATCAAGAGGGTAGAGAATTGCTATACTTCAAGAAATTCATCAAAATGCCAGGAGAGGACGGTGTATCAAGATGGGTTTGGGTTGAGCAAGTAACGCCTCAGGTGAAGAATACCAACGTATGCTTGGAGCCAGGAAATATTGAAGTGCCCAGTCTTGAGGGTAGAGAGTTATACTACTACTTTGATATTGATAGCTATAGTTGGACCGGGGATGGTCAGTGGAAATATGGCGAACCAACAATTCTTGGAGCACCTAACGCATGTCCAGATACGTATTATTATACAGGGAAACCTCTGAGTTCAATGAATGTCTGGGGATTCAACTTAACTGGAAGATACCTCGATAGACCCGGTAACCTTACGAGCCCACCAATAGCTTTGAGATGCAATAATTCTTCCATTAACGTCTACTTTATGTATACTTCAAATTTGGCTGGAAATGACAAGGTTGTTTTTGAGGCTTACTACGGAGGACAGTGGAATACTATAAAAGAATTCACTATTGATGATAATACTTGCTTAGACAAATTCGAGTATACAATATCTGATACGGGTGCAGCAGGGAATATACAGTTTAGATTCAGGTTTGTAAATGACACCAACCCAAGCAATGGATATGGGTTCTACGTATACGAATTCTATTTGGTTTCAGGTAATACTTGCTATATACCGGGATGTGCTAAATACAAGCCAGATTATTACTACACGGATTGTGAGTGCCTTGGAGATTACACAAAGATCGATTTGAACTATAAATATGAAGTTACAGTAGAAGCGGTTTACTACGACCCAGTTGCGGATGCAACATTTAGTTCTTATCCAAAGAAAAATCTGACAATAATTATCGACAATACTGGTCCAACTTTCAGTGCTATGCAGGATACTGGAACGAGCTTAGTTTTCAGCATCACCGATAACTTGGTCGGAGTTGAAGCAAACGCTGACAGTGAGCCCATTAAAGTGAAATACAAGGATGTAGGCTTCCAATTCAGCCGTTGGAACACTTATCCGCCATATGATAGAGATATTCGATACTACTATGATCTCTATGATCCATTGAAGCAGACGAGATCCGTTGCGGTGCACTTTGACAGAATTGAACTTGGCTATCAGGATTACCTGAGCATAATAGGAGGATGCAGAGACTGTGACATCTTCGAATACAACCCAGGAGACTGGGGAGGAAATTGCCGGTATGGATTATACACAGATTGGGACGAATACTACTGGAATGGCTGTCCACATAGCATGTGGGTAAGAGTGCCACTACAGAATTGCGAAATGGACTGCTCTGCTTCAGCAAATTGCGAGGGTTGCTACTATATGGAGGAGTGCGATGACTGTGCAAAGATCAGGTTCTACGATAATTTGGGTAGCTCCCAGTTTGGCATAAGCATCGACATGCTCGTCTATGGCACTGGAATTGCGGTGCTCAAGAATGGAGTTGACATAACAGATCAGTGCACCATAGCGAGCGATGGATTCAACGCAACTGTTACGGTTCCAAAGAACATCCTCGCTGTTGGAGATGAAGTAGTTGTCGTTGCGACAGACAAAGTCGGCAATGCAAACTACTTGAAGTATATCGTTTCCGGAGTTCCTTCAACACCGCCACCAACAACGCCACCTCCACAGGAGCCATGGCAGGCTTACGACAGCAACGGCAATGGCAAGATCGAAGATCAGGAGCTAATAGCAGCGATCTTGGACTGGTTAGGCAACGAATTGAGTGATCAGGAGCTCATAAACGTTATACTGAAGTGGCTAAGTGGCTAAACACTAAATTTTTACAATTTTTCTTAATTTTTTGATGATTGTAATCATTAGGAAAAGCTTTTAAAGCTCCATCCAGAATTTGTTTATGGAAAAAAGAATTATAGTGATGGGAAAAACAAGTTTATGTTTGGTATTGATAATGATACTTCCCGTGGCGTCTGCTAATATATATGTCCCAGACAACTATACCACGATCCAGCAAGCAATAGACAACGCAACGCCCGGAAGCTTAATAATAGTGAAACCCGGAGCGTATGCTGAAAATATAATTATAAACAAACCGCTAACAATCAAATCAGCCTGCGGATCAAATTGCACAATAATCGATGGCTTGGGTGTCGTCGCAATACAAATAAGAGCAAGTGATGTTACACTTGATGGTTTTAGGATAGTTAATTCAAGTTATTCAATTGATGCCAATGGTGTTAAGAACATTACAATTACGAACTGCACTGTTATAGGTGCTCCAGTTAAGTTGTGGTGGATTTCAGAAAGCAAATTCACAAACAATGTAATCCGAAACAGTTCTCTTTACGGATTGGCATGTTATTACTTCAAAAACAATGTCCTCCAAAATAATTCAGTCACTGGGAACAGTAAGGAAGGGGTAATACTCTATGCTGCAGAAGACAACGAGATCTCATGGAACACAATAGTGGATAACACTCGCCATGCACTTTATATTGTTAATTCAACGAATAATCGGATTTATAACAACCTTATCACGCAATATGTCTATTTAGAGAATTCCGTAAACTATTGGAATACGACCAAGCAAAGCTCTAAGAATATTGTTGGTGGTAACTACCTCGGTGGTAATGCTTGGATTCTACCATGGGGTGGCGGATTTTCAATGACTTGTTCAGATAGCAATAGCGATGGAATCTGTGACTCTGCTTACACAATTGCTATGAATAACATAGATTACTTACCATTAAAGGTTAATTTGACTCCAAGAGATCCTTGTTTAAACCTTGTTGGAGACATCTACGTTCCAGACAACTATACCACGATCCAGCAAGCAATAGACAACGCAACGCCCGGAAGCTTAATAATAGTGAAACCCGGAGCGTATGCTGAAAATATAATTATAAACAAACCGCTAACAATCAAATCAGCCTGCGGATCAAATTGCACAATAATCGATGGCTTGGGTGTCGTCGCAATACAAATAAGAGCAAGTGATGTTACACTTGATGGTTTTAGGATAGTTAATTCAAGTTATTCAATTGATGCCAATGGTGTTAAGAACATTACAATTACGAACTGCACTGTTATAGGTGCTCCAGTTAAGTTGTGGTGGATTTCAGAAAGCAAATTCACAAACAATGTAATCCGAAACAGTTCTCTTTACGGATTGGCATGTTATTACTTCAAAAACAATGTCCTCCAAAATAATTCAGTCACTGGGAACAGTAAGGAAGGGGTAATACTCTATGCTGCAGAAGACAACGAGATCTCATGGAACACAATAGTGGATAACACTCGCCATGCACTTTATATTGTTAATTCAACGAATAATCGGATTTATAACAACCTTATCACGCAATATGTCTATTTAGAGAATTCCGTAAACTATTGGAATACGACCAAGCAAAGCTCTAAGAATATTGTTGGTGGTAACTACCTCGGTGGTAATGCTTGGATTCTACCATGGGGTGGCGGATTTTCAATGACTTGTTCAGATAGCAATAGCGATGGAATCTGTGACTCTGCTTACACAATTGCGATTAACAATACTGACTATCTACCATTGAAATATACCGGTCTTCCGCCTACAACACCACCAACAACCCCGCCAACTACTCCACCTACCACCCCACCCACAACCCCAACTCCAACACCAACTCCCACTTCCGCACCAACACCTACACCTACTACCCCTCTACCAACAACCTCAGCAAAGATCTTCATCGAGCCAAACAAAACCACTGTTGCCCCAGGTGGAATCTTTGCAGTCGACATCAGCGTTCAGGATGGCACTGCCAATGCTGTGCTCCTCAACTTCACCTTCGACACTTCAAAGATCAGCTACGTTAGTGGCTCAACTCAGGGATTGTTCAACACAATGGACACAATATCCTCGAGTGCAAATTATGTCAGATATTTAGGAGTTTCAAGCTCTCCAGTTAACATTGCAAGCAAGACAAAAGTTGCAACCGCTGTGTTCCAAGTCGATTCTGGAGCTTCAGGGACTATAAGCTTCAATGTTGTTACTGCGAGTGTTAATGGAGTAAATGTATCCTTGGCTAATTTAACTGTGTTCAGCATTCAAATAGTTAAAAACAAGATCTTCATCGAGCCAAACAAAACCACTGTTGCCCCAGGTGGAATCTTTGCAGTCGATATCAGCGTTCAGGATGGCACCGCACAATCAGTGCTCCTCAACTTCACCTTCGACACTTCAAAGATCAGCTACGTTACTGGCTCAACTCAGGGAGTGTTCAACACAATTGACACAATATCCTCGAGTGCAAATTATGTCAGATATTTAGGAGTTTCAAGCTCTCCAGTTAACATTGCAAGCAAGACAAAAGTTGCAACCGCTGTGTTTAAAGTTAATTCAAACGCAACGGGGGCAATTGAATTTAGTATTATTGATGCAAATGTCGACAATAAACCTTCTGAAATTAGTATTTACAATATTCAAATCATTGAGGAGCCATGGCAGGCTTACGACAGCAACGGCAATGGCAGAATCGAAGATCAGGAGCTAATCACAGCGATAATGGACTGGTTGAACAACGAATTGAGCGATCATGAGCTGATAAATGTGATAATGAAGTGGTTGAGTTGAAATTTTAATTTTATATTTTTCTGAATTGGTGTTAGGATGCGGAAATTGGTATATGGTTGTTTAATGGTCTTAATATTGAATTTAGTGTTGTTTCCTGTGGACTGTAAGGAAATTGAAGAATCTCTCCCTGTTGCAGGAATGCCAAATCCAGCAGCAATTCGCTGTGTGAATTTAGGCTATAAATATGTCATTAAAGCAACTCCTTCTGGTGAATTGGGATTTTGTGTATTTCCAGATGGTAGTGAATGTGAATCATGGGCTTTCTACGATTGCGAATGTGGTTTATCCTGGAATGGGGGAAATTGCTCCGAAAAACTCAAAGCGGGAAAAATTGCAAATCTTGTCAAAAAAGGAGAAATAACCAGCACAGCCGACCCCTCGATCTACTTTGACTGGCGAAATTTCAAAGGAAAAGACTATACAACTCCAGTAAAGGATCAGGGTTTATGTGGTGCATGCTGGGCTTTCGCAATTGTTGCTGTATTGGAATCTCTAATAGAAATAAAAAGAGATGCCCCCGATCTCAATCCTGATCTCTCTGAGCAAGACCTGATCTCCTGTTCTTCTGCAGGTGACTGTAGTGGTGGATCCAGTTATATGGCATTGAGTTATTTGAAATCGCACGGTATCGTTAAGGAGAGCTGTTTTCCCTACTCGGATTACTATTGTAGTCCTCCAGCGTGCTTCACAACTAAAAAATGCTCTGAAAAATGCTCAATTGGAAATGAGATTTATAAAATATCAAATTTTTGGAATCTCACAGATGACATTGGCACTATAAAGAGGTTTCTTGTCTCATACGGGCCTCTTGTAGCAGTGATGAGGTATGATAGTAAAGGGTATTTCGACGAAAACGGAATATTCAGATGTATTGACGACATTTTTCTCGAGGAAGAAAATCATGCGGTAGTCTTAGTTGGATACAACGAGACAGGAAAATACTGGATCGTCAGGAACAGCTGGGGAGCAACTTGGAATGGGGATGGACATTTTAAGGTTGGTTATGGAGAATGTAGTATAGAAAAATCAGTTTACCTTGTTGATTTTGTTCCACAGAAGATTTACGTTCCGGACAATTACAGAAAGGTTCAGGATGCAATAAATAATGCAAAAAGTGGCGACTTGATCATAGTAAGAGATGGGATTTACAATGAAAGCATAAATGTAAACAGATCGGTGCTCCTCATAGCTGAAAATACCTCGGGTGCAATTTTAGATAGTTTTGGGGGTCCAGTATTCAATGTAACAGCAAGTTATACTCATATCGAAGGTTTTTCGATTAAGAATGGTTCGGTTGGAATCTATTTATGCTATACGTCGGAAAAAAACTCCATTGTCAACAATACGATTCACAATAATTCCGGGGGCATGTATTTATCTTACTCAAGTAGTAATATTATTTATAGAAACATAATTGAGAAAAATCCCATTTATGCAGTGTATCTGTTTAATTCTTCCAATAATTTGTTTTTTGACAACATAATAAATGGAACAGTTTATTTGGGCCCACTGGAAAATTCTTGGAATATTTCAAAAACAGCATTTAAAAATATTATTGGTGGAAAGTATACTGGAGGAAATGTCTGGTTGAACCCGATTGAGACTGGATATTCGCAAACTTGTGCAGACTCAGATGGCGATGGAATCTGTGACTCTGCTTACACAATTGCGATTAACAATACTGACTATCTACCATTGAAATATACCGGTCTTCCGCCTACAACACCTACACCTACTACCCCTCTACCAACAACCTCAGCAAAGATCTTCATCGAGCCAAACAAAACCACTGTTGCCCCAGGTGGAATCTTTGCAGTCGACATCAGCGTTCAGGATGGCACTGCCAATGCTGTGCTCCTCAACTTCACCTTCGACACTTCAAAGATCAGCTACGTTAGTGGCTCAACTCAGGGATTGTTCAACACAATGGACACAATATCCTCGAGTGCAAATTATGTCAGATATTTAGGAGTTTCAAGCTCTCCAGTTAACATTGCAAGCAAGACAAAAGTTGCAACCGCTGTGTTCCAAGTCAATTCTGGAGCTTCAGGGACTTTAAGCTTCAATGTTGTTACAGCAAGTGTTAATGGAGCAAATGCAATGCCAATAGTTCAGAGCATAAAAATTGGCACAGAGCCATGGCAAAGCTACGACAGCAACGGCAATGACAGAATAGAAGATCAGGAGCTAATAGCAGCGATAATGGACTGGCTGAACAACAGAATAAGCGATTTGGAGCTGATAAATGTGATAATGAAGTGGTTGTTTAATCCTAATTCTGGATTTGGTTAAAAAATATAGATGGCAGACAAAAGGATAATTAAAGGTGATCAGTGCACTCGCGGACAGACTTCTCTGAGTTCGTCAATTGCAGTAAAGTATATCACAGATGGGCAAAAAGTTTATATACTTTAAATATAACTAAGCTTTGGCGGCGGGGTAGCCAGGGCTATACTCCGTCCGCTAAATCGTAGGATTTATATAGTAGGAAGTGAACGAAAATGCGGAAGGAGGTTGAGAAAATGAAAAAGTTCGGACTAATAGGGTTGATGTTGTTAGTAGTATTAGTGACTCCAGTGATGGCTGCTACAGTATTCATAGAACCAAACAAAACCACTGTTGCCCCAGGTGGAATCTTTGCAGTCGACATCAGCGTTCAGGATGGCACTGCCAATGCTGTGCTCCTCAACTTCACCTTCGACACTTCAAAGATCAGCTACGTTAGTGGCTCAACTCAGGGATTGTTCAACACAATGGACACAATATCCTCGAGTGCAAATTATGTCAGATATTTAGGAGTTTCAAGCTCTCCAGTTAACATTGCAAGCAAGACAAAAGTTGCAACCGCTGTGTTCCAAGTCGATTCTGGAGCTTCAGGGACTATAAGCTTCAATGTTGTTACTGCGAGTGTTGACGGTGTAGATGCAACGCCTTCGGTTGGCAGTTTGACAATCTCAACAACCCCACCACCAACCACTCCACCAACAACCCCACCACCAACCACTCCACCAACAGTCCCAACTAATAAAGGACCGATCACAATACCTGATTTAGCCATAACTTCAATGAAGCTTTCTGATGAAGAAGTAACATATGGACAAGCCATCGACCTAACGGTAACTTGGTCTTATTATAAAGCAGAGGACTATGGAACGAGGTATATTGCGGTTATTGACTGGTATACATACACAACTAAGGTTAAAGTTGGAGGAGTATTTAACGTTGCAAAGGCTACAGACCCAGATAACTATAAGTGGCTTGAAAGCTTGCCTGAGCAGGGCGGAAGCAGGACATATAGCTTGAACACTGCAAACCAGGGCATGTATTCTAGCTACTACGTAGTCGTTGCTTTTAACAACTTGGGAACGATCTGGGATGATAGGCTTGTCTTCTTGGTTAAACCAGTAGCTGGTAAACCAGCAGTCTCAATAAGCGCAACTCCGATGACAGCAGCTCTCGGTGATAGAGTAGAACTAAAATATAGCCTGAGCGCATCTGAAGATTACTTTGTTGGCGTTCTAATGACCGGTTGGGAAGGCAAGGTGTATTATGCGGATTGTGTGAACGGAACATGGTCACTAACTCCTAAGGTTTACAAGGCTTCGAAATTCGATGAGAAATACATGAATTGTCCAGATTACTTCGAATTAACCTCTGCGTATGGATTCACAAAAGATACCGAGGGGTATATTGTAGCGAAGATAGCTGCTGGAAAAGATCCACAGAACCTGTTCTTAGGAACCGATCCTTATAGAGCAGAAGCCACTCAGGTAATAATACTCGCAAAGCCCACGCTTAGCTCAATCAGTGTTCCATCAAAGCATGTTAAGGGAACTGATCTGACTATAACTGGTGTTACAAATGTTGCAGAAACCAATAGCAAATATGACATTGGTCTTCCAAACATGGTCACGATAACTATAAAGGATCTTAACGATAATACGATTGGAACAACAAGTGCTATAATAGGTGCGGATAGAACATTCTCTGTCAAGATAGATAACTTTGGAACGAGATGGCCAGATTTAACCGGAGCCACACAATTGGATACAGGCTACTATAAGGTAGAATTCAAACTAACTACGGATACTGGTTTCGAAGATGATGAAACCACAGTGTTTGAACTCGTTAAAGGCATGGTTAAGATTAGCCCAGACAAGACCACGGTAGTAAGGGGCGACAAGGTCAAGTTCACAATAATAACAAATCTGAAAGTCAACAGTCCAGTATACTTCATAATGGAAGATAATAGGATCATCGGTGGAAGTGGGCAGGAAGTTAACGAAACCTTGAAAGTTGATGCTACTGGTAAGGCATATAAAGAGATCGAGGTAGCTCAGACTGCCCCCTTAACTGAATACAAATTCAAGGCAAAGATTGCTGGCGATGTTATAGATACTGTGTCAATATCGGTTGTAAAGCAGACGATTGATCTGAACGCTGACAAGACTACGGTTGCAAGGGGAGGAGAGATTAGGTTCACAGGCACCACGACTGCTAATAACGTTTGTGTATTTGCAAGTGAAGAAAATGTATTCGAAGGTGTGCCCAATGTAGATGATGTTACAACCGACTCCATTATTCCAATAACCGCTTGCACCAAGAAATTCGAGCCCGATTCGAATGACAGACTTGACTTTAAGATTAAAGTGAGATTAGATGCGGATGCTGGAACTTATTATCTCTACTTCTATGCTCCAACAAACGCTTCTCAAATTGATAAGTCTTCTGATCCACAAAAAATGTTCGCAATCGTAGTCACCGATCCAAGAATACTAAGTGTAGAGATCCCAAGCGTTATACCATATCAGGGAGAAGTTGAAGTTAAGATAGTGACTGATCCTGGTGATAGAAATTATGCTACTGTGACTTGGACACTGGAGGGACCAAATGTAAGGGCCAAACCAACTGCATTCGGCAAGTCTGAGTATACACAACCGGATGCCAATGACCAGGTGGAATTCCGCCTAGATCTTAAGGCCTACAAAGGAGCAACTAAACAACTTGAACCTGGTCTATATGTATTCACGGTTAAGCTATATCTCGGAACCGATGAAGTAGATAAGGTGCAGAAGCTTGTTGAAATTTCATCGCTTAAGATGGATGTCAAAATCGAGCCAGAGACAATAGTCGTCGGGGATCAGATTAAGATAACCGTCGAAACAAGCAGAGAAGGTGTTCCGGGCTACGACCATGTCTGGGTAACGATGGTTGGACCGAACTATAAGTCTTACCAGAGAGTAACACTCGATAGCACTGGAAAGGGAAGTGTTACGTTTGAGACTCTTGGTATCGCAGATGGAACCTATAAATTCTACATTAGAGATACTATGAATACAACTGCTGAGAAGACAGAAGACTATCTCGCCAAGGAGCTCTATTATCTCGATCCTGCAGATGCCTTAGCAAGAACATATAAAGCCCATGATGATCTCCTCGTAATCAAGACAGTCCAGATCCTCAAGGAGAAGCCAGCAGTTACAACACCACCACCAACGACTCCACCAGTTACAACTCCAGAAGTGACACCAACAACTCCGCCACCGACACCAGTCGAGACAACTCCGCCACCGACAACAACACCCGCTCCCGGACCAATTCCAGGCTTTGAAGCAATCTTCGCAATCGCTGGACTGATTGCGGTTGCCTACTTGCTGAGGAAGAGACAGTAAACCTAAATTTTTTCTTAATTTTTTCTTTTTAGTTTTCAGAATCATTGAGCATTCATTCTGCCGATTTTTGCGGGCTTTGGAAAATTTTAAATTCTCAATGAAAAAATGTCTGCATGCGTTTGGGAATTGCGATCGCAATACTGCTTGCGTTTATAGCTCCAGTTTCAGCACTCGAAAAGCTAACTTCAGATCACTTCAGTGTTGAGTTCCAGATGGATCCTGAACTTGACTGCTACACAACAGGAGAGAAATTGAACATAAAAATGGAAATTCTTCCAAAGAAATCTGATTATCGAACTCTGCTCGCAGGTGAAAAAGATAATCCAAGAACCTACTACTTCCAGACAGATCTCGAGCAGGCTTCATGGAGGTTGGCAATCGATTACTATCAGGGCGGTGTCTGGGATGAGGAGATGAAGGGCAAAAAGGTATCGATTGATGTCAAATACTTCGCTCTTGAAGGCGAAGAAAAGGGGATTTCGAAGCTGACAGCGAATTTAACTGGAATTGTTCCTTATTGCAATCTAAGGCTTTGCGAATTCAGTGCAGTAAATCCAACATGTGAGTTATGCGAGGCAAACGCATTGCCTAACATGACAATAAAGGTTGCTAACGAAGCTGTGTTCAAGAACGACATAAAATCCTTGAGGGCAAAGGCAAGTGAGCTTGCAGAGAAGCTGAAACAGGAGAACCTTTACAACGAAGAAGACTTCAAAAACGTTACCGAGCTAATAAATTCAGCAGAAACTTTTATGCTTGGCAAAAAATTCATAGATGCGGATAAAAAGCTTAAAGAAGCTGAAGCCTCGATTAATATGCTTTCGAACCTGACAAACAAGAAACTGGTGGAGAAACTCTATGATGAGGTGGAATCAAGGCTTTCAGAAATCAAGAAAATGCTTTTGAATTCCTCTGTCTTGCTGGATAAGATAAAAGGGAGTGAAAAATATGTAGATCTCGCTTTAGAGCAGAAAAATTTTGAGTCAGCGCTTAGCAATCTCGAAAGCCTGCTTAGAGAAGCTAAAGGATTGATAGATGCTGGAAAGTATGCTGTTGCTAAGGAAAGGCTTGAATCACTCGGCACAAACGCGAGCACCCTTCAGAAGAATGTCGAAGATTTATTGGAAATCATAAAGGTTGAAGCGGAAAAGTCCGGATTGGGATTTTCTTTGCCGTCTGTAGATCTGAACTTAGTGCTCATTGGGGCGGGAGTAGTTTTAATAGTAGTTCTCGGCTTGTTTGGATTTAATAGGGTTAGGAAGCGAAGAAAATGGGATGAGCTTCGATAAAGCTATAACATTTTTAATTTAAGGCAAGAATTGCAGTAAGATATATAAATTCTCTTTCATTGTTTTTTTAATGCTACCGATAAACGATATGAGAGAGCTGATCAAAGAAACGATCATTGAATTGCTTGAAAAGGATAAGGAATTTCGTTACGCGATGGCTGGGGCTATTGGACTCCAAGAAATTCTTAAAAGGCTTGATAAACACGAAGAAATTCTATTAAGACACGAGGAGGAGCTGAAAAAGCTTCGAGAGGACATGATTACAGGCTTCAAGAGACACGACGAAGAGATTGCAAAGCTTCGAGAGGACATGATTGCTGGTTTTAGAAGACACGATGAAGAAATAGCAAAGCTTCGAGAGGACATGATTACAGGCTTCAAGAGACACGACGAAGAGATTGCAAAGCTTCGAGAGGACATGATTGCTGGTTTTAGAAGACACGATGAAGAAATAGCAAAGCTTCGAGAGGACATGAACAATGGTTTCAAGTTGTTGAGGAATCAGATCTCCGCTCTGGGGGCAAGATGGGGAATAATGAGCGAAAAAGCCTTCAGAGCAGGAATCAGAGGAATAATCGAAAAAGAACTCGGAATGAAAGTCGAGGAATGGATTGGTAAAGACAAAGAGGGTTTCGTTTTCGGCTTTCCGAGCGATATTGAAATCGATGTCGCCATAAGCGATGGTAAGGTGATTTTGATAGAAGTAAAATCGAGCATAAGTCAGGGGGACGTTTTGGCTTTCAAGAGAAAAGCAGAATTCTACGAAAGAGAAACGGGAATTAAGCCAAGCAGACTTATCATTGTAACACCTTTTGCAGATGATAAGGCGATCGAATTAGCGTCGAATTTCGGAATCGAAATCTTTAATGCTTAATCTTTAATTTTCAGTTAATTCTCCACAATTGCTCCACTTTGTGATTAATTTAATCGACCACAGTAAACTTCGGGAAGAATTTTTATCCCGCAAGCCTTAGCATTGCCAATGCCAGTGATTACGCTTAACTGGAATGAACTCGAGAGACTTGTTGGGACGAGCAGAGATGTGATCCTTAAACGATTGCCAATGCTTGGCTGTGATATTGAGAGAAGCGATCAGGAAACGCTTGCGGTGGAATTCTTCCCCAATCGACCCGATCTTTACAGCATTGAGGGTGTTGCAAGAGCATTGCGTGGCTTTCTTGGAATAGAGACTGGCTTGAAGGATTACAAAAGCAGAAAAGGGAATTGGAAGATCTTCGTTGAAAAAAGCGTCTTAGCGGTTCGCCCGAGAATCGTTGGGTGTGTTGTAAGAAATCTGAAAATGAGCGATGAAGTGATCAGAAGCCTGATGGAAGTGCAGGAAGACCTTCACTGGACCATTGGCAGAAATCGCCGTAGAATGGCTATTGGAGTTCACGATCTTAGCAGGGTTAACTTTCCGCTTAAATACACCGCAGTTAACTCAGAATTCTCCTTTGTTCCTCTCGACTTCGCAAAAGAGATGAGTGTTGCAGAAATTCTCAAAGAGCATCCAAAGGGAAAGGAGTATGCGTTCATCCTTGAAGGCAAGAATGCATATCCGATGATCATCGACTCAAAAAACGAGGCGATTTCATTTCCCCCGATAATAAATGCGGAGAAGACAAGGGTGACTGAAAAAACAACAGATCTCTTCATAGACGTCACTGGCTTTGACGAATACGTTGACAAGGCTTTAAAGATCGTCGCATGCATGCTTCACGATCGTGGTGGGGAGATCGAGAGAGTTGAGGTTATTTACCCAGATCGGACTGAGGAAACACCAGACCTTTCAGCTATTAAGCTAAGAGTTCGAAAGCAAGAGATCTTTTCATTGCTCGGTTTTGAATTGAGCGATTCCGAAATCATTTCCTCACTTGAGAAAATGAGATTTGGAGCCAAAATTGAGGACGATGCGGTAGAAGTTTTTGTTCCACCATACAGAGCGGACATAATGCACGAATGGGATATAATCGAGGACATTGCGATAGGCTATGGCTATGAAAGGATCAAACCTGAATACCCAGCGACGATGACAATTGGCTTGGCGCATGAATGGAATGAGTTGAAGGAGCTTGTTCGGGAGATCATGCTTGGTCTAGGCTTTCTTGAAGTTATCACCTTCACGCTCACGAGTGAAAGGGCATATGCGAATTTGCGCAGATCTGCAGAGCCTTGGAAAGAATATGTTCCACTGATGCATCCGCTGACGATTGAGCACACTCTTGTTAGAACAGAAATTCTTTCAAAGCTTTTAGAAGTGATTGCGGTAAACAAACACGTAGAACTGCCTTTAAGGATCTTTGAAGTTGGCGATGTAGTTTTGGGGCTTAGGAATAGGCTTAGACTTTGTGCCTGCGTAACGCATCCAAAGGCAAATTTTGCTGAGCTTCGCAGTTATGTGCAAGCGGTAATGAGAGAGCTCGGATTTGAATGGACCGCTAAGGAGTCAGAAGATCCCGCTTTCATAGAGGGCAGACAGGGGGAGATCGTGGTTAAAAACGAGAAAGTTGGAGTTTTTGGAGAGATCCATCCAGAAGTCCTCGAAAACTTTGGAATTCCGAATCCAGTGGTTGCATTCGAGATCGAACTCGATAAGCTTTTTGAGTGTGGAGAATTGCTATGAAATTCCTTGTTTTAATCCCCGACGGAATGGCAGACTGGAGAATCGAAAAGCTTGGCAACAGAACTCCGCTGGAAGTCGCGGAGAAACCGAACTTGGACTTCATAGCAAAAGAAGGCTCATGCGGTTCCGCATTGACCGTGCCAAAAGGCTTTGAGCCGGGAAGCGATGTGGCAAATCTCACAATCCTTGGCGTTGACGTCAGAAAATACTACACGGGCAGGGGGCCTATCGAAGCTCTCGCAAGTGGTATCAAGGCAAATCTCGTTTTTCGATGTAATCTTGTTAGGGTAAGCGATGTGATGCTCGACTACGCTGGGGGAAGAATAACCGATGAAGAGGCTAAAAGGGTCATAGAGCACTTGAATTCGAACAAGAAGCACGACTTCGTTAAATTCTATCCCGGGAGAAGCTACAGAAACTTGCTTGCCATAAACAGGGATTTCGAAAATGATGTCAAAACTTACGCTCCGCACGATATTCAGGGTAAAAAGATCTCTGATTTCATGCCAAAAGGCGGAAAGCTTGCTGAACTTCTTTGCGAGCTCATGGAGTGGTCAAAAGAGGTTTTGCCAGCAGTGACGGATAAAGCGAACATGATCTGGTTATGGGGCGGTGGAAAGATCCCGAATTTTCCAAAGTTCAGTGCAAGCTTTGGGCTGAGGGGGGCAATGATCTCAGAAGTTGATCTGCTTAAGGGAATCGCCAATGGCTTGGGGTTCGAGTTTGTTGAAGTTGAGGGGCTTACAGGCTACATAGACACGAATTACAGGGGTTTGGTGAAGGCAACGCTTAAGTCGCTTGAAAAATTCGATTTCGTTGCCCTGCACACAGAAGGGATCGATGAGGTTAGCCACGAAGGGGATCTTGAGGGCAAAATTGAGGCTATAGAGATCTACGATGAGAAGATCGTTGGCAAGATTCTCGACAAAGCGGATCTTGATGAGCTAAAGATTCTTTTGCTTCCAGATCACCCTACGCCAATAGAGCTTAGAACGCATGTTGCCGAGAACGTCCCATTCGCAATTTATGGCTACGAAAAGGACGATGTTAAGACCTTCTCAGAGTTTGCCTGTGCAAAGGGAAGATATGGGAGCATAGATGGTTTAAAGTTGATGGATCTCTTTTTAAGACGTGAGAAAACGTGAGCCATGGATTGGATTGAGAAGGAGAAGAAGCTAATTCCTCAGGTTTATAAAAGGCAAAACGTTGTCTTTGAGCGTGGAGAAGGTTGCTATCTCTACGATCTCAATGGTAAAAAGTATTTGGATCTCGTAGCGGGAATTGCATGCATTGCCATTGGCCATTCCCATCCAGAATTTGTTTCAAGGGTTTGTGAGCAGTTGAAGAAGCTTGTCCATGTTTCAAACCTTTACTACACTACTCCACAGATCGCATTGGCTGAAAAGCTTCAAAAGCTAACGGGCATGGACAGATTCTTCTTCTGCAACAGCGGAACAGAGGCGATGGAAGCCTCGCTAAAATTTGCAAGAAAGGCAACGGGCAAGAAGAAATTTGTCGCATTCAAAAACGCCTTCCACGGCAGAACCATGGGCGCTCTTTCAGTCACATACAAGGAAAAGTTCAGAAAAGCCTTCGAGCCTCTAATTCAGCCAGTCGAATTTGCGAACTTCAACGATATCGCCGATCTCGAGAAAAAAGTTGACAGAGAGACTTCTGCGGTAATTCTTGAGCTGATCCAAGGCGAGGCTGGAGTTTATCCCGCGGAGAAGGAATTCGTGAAGGCGATATTTGAGCTTAAGGAAAAACACGGTTTCCTTGTGATCTTCGACGAAGTTCAGACAGGCTTTGGGAGAACTGGAAGATGGTTCGCAAAAGAGCATTACGGCTTTGAGCCAGACATAATGGCGATGGCCAAGGCAATGGGCTCAGGATTTCCAATTGGGTGCTCAGCAATAAAAGAAGAAGTTGCAGAAAAGCTTGAAAAGGGCGACCATGGCTCAACCTTTGGCGGAAACCCATTGGCATGCACCGCTTCGCTTGCAACGATCGAGATCATGGAGAAATACAAGCTTGTGGAGAATGCGGAAAAAATGGGCGATTACTTCATGAAAAGGCTGAAAGAGCTTTACAGCGAAGTCAGAGGCAAAGGGCTCATGATCGGCTTTAAAGTTTCGAACGCCGAAGATCTCGTTAAGAAAGCACTTGAAAAGGGGCTAATTTTGAATGCAACGTCCGAAGAGAACATAAGGCTCGTTCCACCGCTCGTAATTGGAAAAGAAGAGATAGATCTTGCAATAGAAATTCTTTCAGGTCTCGGTTAGCAACAGCTCCTAATACTATCCTTAACTGCCTCAATTCCCGCCTGAACGATCAGATCAGCAGTGGGGACTTCAAAAATCTTGCCGCCGATCTCGAGAGTTCTGCACTCATACGGGGCACAGAGATCACAGCAAGGAGTATGTCCGAGCTTTGCGTTGAGCCAGTCCTCGAGAGGAAGACCGTTTATAAGAATCTGATTTGAACTCAGCGGATCTTTTTTGAACTGCTCTGCAGAAATCTCCTTTTTTTCAAGCAGAACTTTAATGCCAAATGGTCTCAGGATTTCTCTTAAAGTTGAAACCGCCTTTAGAATCTCGATTTCAGTGGACTCACATCTACTGCAGGTCTTTCCATCTTCGATTAGCCTTTGCCACGTAATCGTAAGAAAATTTTCGGATCTTCCACAGCATTTCGAATTCATAAGCTTTGGTTTAAAAAAGGAAATAAAAATCTTACCTTTTATCCGCAGGGCGGTAAAACAGAAAAATACAATATAGGATGCATTCGGGTCAGTTCAACATTTCCCAAGGAAAATTTTATATAGTGTCAAATTGAAACATTTTTTTCAATGAGATATCTCGTAGTTTTACTGCTAATTCTTATACCGCAGGTTCTTGCATTAGAGCTGAGAGTAGGCGTTTATGATAACCCTCCGCTCGTGAGTCAAGAAGGTCTGAATTACGAAGGTCTATACATAGATCTGATTGAACATATTGCAGATAAGGAAGGCTGGAAAATTGTTTATGTATACGATCACTTTCCAAACTTAATAAAAAAGCTTGAAAATGGCGAGATCGATCTGATGACTGCAATAGCTTTCACTGAAGAGAGAGCGAGGCTTTTTAACTTTACAAACGAGACGGTTATCTCAAACTGGGGGGTGATTGTTGCAAAGCAGACATATGATTCGATTTTAGAGCTCCATGGGCTTAAGGTTGCAGGGGTTAAGGCAGACGTATATACGGAGGGTTTTAAGAAAATCTCAAAAGATTTCGAGCTGAGTTGCGAGATAATAGAGATAGATGGAGATTATAAGCAAGTTTTTGAAGCGGTTAGAGATGGCTACGCTGATGTAGGAATAGTTTCAAGAATCTATGGCTCCTTCTATGCTAAAGACTATGGTTTAGAGACTACAAATATAATATTTTCGCCCATAAGTCTGAAGTTCGCCTCCAAAAACAGAGAATTGCTCTCGGTCATAGACAGACACTTGGCAGAAATGAAAGCGGACAGCAACTCTGTTTACTACCGCTCACTTGATAAGTGGTTCGGTGTAAAACCAGAATTTATCTCAAGCTGGTTGTATCAGGTAATTGCTATCGGGGCTATTATTTTTATTGCTCTATTGATTGGCAATGTCTACCTCGGCAGAGAGATCAGAAAAAGAACTGAAAAAATTGCGGAAGAGGAGAAATTTTTGAGAGCGATTTTTGATGTCACTCCTGAGGGTATTTGTGTCATAGATCCAAACATGAAAATCATTTCTATTAATAAAACGCTTGAAAAATGGTTTGGGAAGGAGCAATCAATCGTTGGCAAGAAATGCTTTGAAATTTTCCAAAACCGTGCCTCTCAATGTGAAAACTGCCCATCGATTAAAGCTATGAAAAGCAGAAAAGTTGAGAAGGCAGTAATTGCCACCCCCCAGGTCATCAGGTTTATTGGCTTGAAGTCTTTAGCAGTCCTATTTTCGATGAAAGAGGGAATTTAAAAATGTCTGTTCTGTTCATGGAAGACATTACAGAGAAAAAGATCGCTGAAGAGAAGCTAAAGGAAGCCTATGAGCTCTACGATAACGTTTGGGAGAACTCCAATGATATCTTGGTGTATCACGATTTTAGAGAAGGCTATGTGAAAATGAACAGGAAGGCTCGAGAAATTGTTGGTTATGAAGTTGGCTCAAAAATCTCCTTATCAGAACTCTTTGATTCAAAATATCAAGAAATTGCTAAAAGCAAAATGCAGGAAGTTTTGAACACTAAAAAAGCAACAGAACCTTTTGAACTTCTATTAAGATCGAAAGACGGTAAAGAGATTTGGATCGAGGTTGTTGCTTCTCCAGTATTGAAGGATGGGGAAATCGTTGGGATGCATGTTATTGCGAGGGATATCACCGAGAAAAAGAAACTGATAGAGCAGCTCGAAAGAAACATGTTGGCAATGGCTCATCTGGTGGATAAGATAAAGAATCCTCTAACTGTGGCAAGAGCATTCTGCGAACTCCATGAGAAAGTTGGGGATGAGGGCATTGAAAAGGCAATTCAGGAAATAGACGTCGTTATAGACCTTCTTCGAGATCTTGACAAAGCATGGGTTGAATCGGAAAGACTTCGAAATCTGCTTTTTGGAAGAAAAATCTAAATTTTGCAAAATCTTGCTGGGATAGTTTCTGTCTCCTTAGCTTTTCCCTCTTCTTTCAGAAATCTCAAATAAGACAGAGTTTCAAGTAAAGCGAGATATTTGTCGAAACTGTTAAGCCGCCTATAATCTCCATGGCTCCACTTAATACTTTTGGCTATTTCTTCCAAGGTCATCGGTTTGCCCCCTATCAGTTCGAGAACTTCTGCGGTTCTCTGGCGGTAATGCTGGATTAAGTAGTCAATCCTGTCTGACAAGTCGTATATCTTTCTCTCGTGAGCGGGATAAACGACCTCAACTTCCAGTTCCTTGAGCCTTTCAAGAGCGTTTAGATAGTCTTTAAGACCATAAGGGAATTCGGGATAATAGCTCAAATTCGGCGTCGTATCGCTGAGAATTGCATCCCCAGAGAAGAGGACGTTATCTCGGTAGAAGCACATATGCCCCGGAGAGTGTCCGGGAACGTGGAGAGCCTTAAATCCGAGAATATCCTTTGTTATATCCCCGACTTTTGCCCGAAGACGCAACTTGAGATATGAAAGAACTTCAAGAGGTTTCACGTATTCTTTGGGTATTCCATATCTCTCGCATATGGCGTATTGCTTTTCAACAAAAACCCATGGAGTCTCGTAGATGTAGATCAATGACTTCTCAATCGGGTGAAAGAACGCATCAACTTCTGAAAAGAAAATATATCCAAGGTGATCTACATGGTGGTGTGTAATCAGCGCGTATTTCGGTTCAAGTTCCGCAATCTTATCAGCACTCTCCTGAGAGCAAAATCCGCCATCTATCAACACTTCAGAGTCGATGAGATAAACATAAACGAATTCAGGGTTGCCAAGGGGCAACTCTATTTTTAGGGTCTCGATCTCCATAAAGAATGGGAGCGGTTTTTAAATATAGCACAAAGCTTTTTAATTTCTACGTGAATTATATGATGCTCCACCTCTCACACCCGGGTGAAAAGCATGATCCTGGGTCGGTTGGTGGAGCAACAATATGTGGTTTTATGAGAATCTGCGGTGTGAACAGCGTTTTGGAAGCGTTGAAGTCCGGAAGGGTAATTAAGATCTACTATAACTCAGAGAATCCAAAGATTATCGAGATCGTGGAGATTGCCAGAAAAATGAAGATTCCTGTTTACAGAGCAAAAGTTCCAGAGAAGATCTGTGCAGAAATTAGCCCTATAAGGTATGCAAATCTTGAAGAAATAGCAAAAAAAGCTATAGCTGAAAATAGTTTTATACTTGTGCTTGATAATGTCAATGATCCTCAAAATCTTGGAGCATGTATAAGGACCGCTGAATTTTTTGGCTGTGCAGGGGTAGTTATAAAGAGAAGGAGGGCTGTTCAAATAACCGAGGGTGTTGTTAGAGCCTCAATGGGGGCGGTTTTTCATATTAGAATAGCAGCTGAAGAAAATCTGCCAAATGCAATAAGGAAATTAAAGCAATACGGTCTCTTTGTTATTGGGGCAGATCTTGATGGAAAAGACGTTAGAGAGATTTCATTGAAACCCCCGGTGGTTATCGTAGTAGGTGGTGAGGACAAAGGAATCTCAAAAGGAGTAAAGAAGCTATGTGATGAAGTTGTCCGTATTTCGGGAATAGGAAAAGTAAACTCACTCAATTTATCGGTTGCAAGTGCTATTATAATGTTTGAAGTATTTAAATCATCAAATTTAAGTAATGTTTAAGATTATCAACCTCACCAATCACTATGATCGAAGAACTTCTGACGCTCATCGAAAAAAACAGATCTCAGCTCACAAAAATTGATGAAGATCTTTATGAAAAGATTAGAAGAAGAATTGAAGAGCTTGAAACTCAGAAAGAAGATAGCGAGAGAGTCGAAGACGAAGTCAAAGCTTTAAAGCGTTTGCAAAAGAAACTTTTTGAGCTAAGAACTGGAAAGATAATAAACGCTGCATGGGCCGAAGTTTGTGGGCAGGAAGTTGGTTTCAACGATGAAAATTTGAGCTCGTTAGAAAGAGAATTTTTCAGGACTCTCGTTGAAGTTATAAGCGAATTTCGTAGAAAGGTTTTTGAGGAGAGGAAAGAAAAGGTGGACAAAGTTCTCGTCAGAATTAAAAAAGATGTGGAAATCCTTGGGGTGGATGGAAAAAGATATAAATTGAGAAGGGAAGATGTCGCTACTCTACCGGCGGAGAATGCTGAAGTGCTCATAAAAAGTGGAGTTGCGGAAAGGATAGAGGTGAAAGGATGAAGTATCCAAAGAAAGTAATGACCTACTGTAGGTTCTGCAGGAAGCACACTCTTCATGAAGTCGAGAAAGTGGGTAAAGGGAAACCAAGTCAACTCAAGTGGATTAATCGACAGAAACGCAGAAGAGGAAAGGTTGGAAACCTCGGAAAGTTTAGTAAGGTCCCCGGAGGAGATAAACCGACAAAAAGGGTAAACATAAGGTTCAGATGTACAGTATGCAAGAAAGCCCACACGAGACCGACGTGGAGGGTAAAGAGATTCGAGCTTATAGAGAGGTGATGGAATGCGAACAAGGAGCAAGTTCATTCGCGTGAAGTGTCCTGACTGTGAACATGAGCAAATAATCTTCGATCACCCTTCCACACTTGTAAAGTGTTTGATCTGTGGCAGAACAATTGCAAAGCCTTCTGGAGGAAAAGGCGAAATACTTGCAGAAGTTGTAAAGGAATATACTTGAAAAGCTTTTTATTCATTAAATTTAGCAAACCTTAATGCTCTGGTTACTTGTTATCTTTCTGGCATACTGGACACTACTTGAAGTCTTGAACAAAACTGGAACTCTGCAAAAGTATGGAATGAAAAATTATGGGCCAATTTTGATGATAAGAACAGTCAGAGGACTAAATACTGTTGAAAAAATTTCAAGGGCAAAAAGGTTCTGGAGACTTTTTTCGGATCTCGGCTTACCCGTTGTCTTCTTTGGAATGGGTTTCATGGTAGTCCTTGTTCTCCTTGCAGATTATGTGATGATTGTATCTCCACCAGAACCCTCAGAATTAACAAGCCCTCAGGCGGCTCTGCTGATACCCGGTGTAAATCCGTTCATTCCACTCGTATGGGGAATAATTGGACTCATAGTTACCCTTGTTGTCCACGAGTTAAGCCATGCAATACTTTGCAGAGTCGAAGGAATAAAGGTAAAATCTCTTGGATTGATCTTGGCTTTGGTTCCAATTGGAGCATTTGCTGAACCGGATGAAGCGGAACTATCTGACAAGAAAACGAAGAAAATTTCAAGAATCAGAGTCTTCTCAGCAGGTGTTATCAGCAACTTTGTAGTGGCTTTAATAGCATTTTTAGCTTTCTTTCAGGGTTTATCTCTATTGAATCCTACTATTAGCGTAGTGGATGATAATGGAAAGTTCATCGGAAAAGTTGTGGAATTGAATGGCGTTGAAGTTAAAGGCGAATTTGCTTCGCTAATAAAACCCGATGTGAACACCGTAATTCTTGAAAATGAATCTGGGAGACATACAATTACTTTTATTGGTGTGGAGGGAGTAAAGATATCTGGAATTTATAGAGAAGCCAATAAGACATATCCAGCAGAACTTGCCGGTTTAAAGGGAGGAATGATGATCACAAAAATAGATGGTGTTCCTGTGAGCAATCCATTGGATTTCAACAGAGAAATGCAGAAGAAAAAGCCCGAGCAGAGTATTTCGGTTGAGGTTTACGATGTAGAAACGAAAGAGTTTAAGATCTTCAATCTGACGCTTGTGGACAAGAATGGAAGGGCATTTATGGGGATCTACGTTGGTCAGTTAAAATGTATAGGAGGGATAAACTTTTACGATTCTAAGAAAATTGTTGACGATCTCAGGGGAATTCCGACATCTCTAAAAGAACCAGTAGGCTGGTTTTTGGTCATCTCCTTGCCATTTGCTTTTCAGGGATTCACGGGAATTGAGAATCTCTTTGATAATCAGCCTTACATCTTCTGGGTTCTCAACTCCTTATATTGGGTTGCTTGGATAAATTTCTGGGTAGGACTCTTCAACTGTCTTCCCGCAATTCCACTCGATGGTGGCAGAGTGTTTCATGAAATTTTTTCAGCGTTGCTTTCAAGAAGATTTGGTGAGAGAGCAGAAAAGATCTCAATACAGATCGCAAAGCTCTTTGCTGTCTTCATTTTCTTATCTCTGGCGTTGATGATTTTGATTCCAAACTTAAAACTACTGGGCATATGAAATGCAAGAAGTGCGGTAAAAAAGCGGTAGCAAATCTTAGAGCTTACAGAATCGTCTTGTGTGCGGATTGCTATTTAGAATTTTACAAAAGACTGGTCGAAAGATCTATAAAGAAGTTTAAAATTTTTAGAGAAGATGATAAAATTCTTTTGGCAGTATCTGGTGGCAAAGACAGCTCTGCAATGGCTTCTGTTCTCAAAGATATCGGTTTTGAGTTTGAAATGTTATACATAGATCTTGGAATTGGTGAATATTCTGAAGAGTCTAAGGAAAAGGTGAAAAGACTCGCTGAAATGCTTTCAGCAAAGCTTAACGTTGTTGAACTAAAAGATTACGGCTTTACGATTCCAGAAGTAAGGGGAAGGATTTGCTCTGTTTGCGGAACCGCAAAAAGATACATTATGAACAGATTTGCAAGGGAAAATGGCTTCAGTGTAGTTGCCACAGGACACACCGCTGAGGACATAGCTTCTTTTTATCTTAAAAACATCGCTGGTAATCAGCAGGCTTTTGCCGAAAAGCTTTTGCCGAGAATAGAGCCTTTCAATGCGAAGGTTGTTGCAAGGGCAAGACCGCTGTTCGAGATCAGTGAGAAGGAGAACATGCTTTACGCAATAATTAAAGGTCTTCCATTTAAGTCGGAAGAGTGCCCATATGCTCCGAAGCCAGAGTGGAAGGAGATCGTTTATGATATTGAACTAAAAAAACCTGGTTTTGTGAAGAATTTCGTTAGAGGTCTAACGGTTGGGGTTAAGAAATCACTGGAGACCAGATATTGCTCAATATGCGGTGAAATTTCAAGTGGTGAGATCTGCTCTTTCTGTAAAATTAGGAGCAGGTTTTCAAAATCCATGTAAAGACTTTTAAAATGATACGAAACTTTATAATATATGGATCTATCAAAGCTAAAATTTAAGGACGGCCTGATTCCAGTGATCGCCCAGGACGTGCACACCAAAGAAGTGTTGATGCTTGCTTATGCGAATGAACTTGCGATTCAAAAAAGTCTTGAAACCGGTTTTGCTCACTACTGGAGCAGGAGCAGGAATGAGCTATGGATGAAAGGAGAAAGCAGTGGGAATACTCAAAGGCTGGTTGAAATAAGGGTTGATTGCGATTGCGACGCTCTGCTATATGTTGTAGAGCAGAAGGGAAACGCCTGTCATACTGGAAATAGAACTTGTTTCTTCAGGAGGATTGAAGATGAGGATTGTTCCTGATACGAGCATAATTGTTTCTGGGGGAATTTCAAAAATATTAGAAGAAAAAAAAGTCGACGAAATCATTATTCCTGAGGCGGTTATTGCCGAATTGGAAGCCCAGGCAAATTTTGGACGTATAAGCGGATTCAGAGGGTTGGCTGAAATTGAGAAGATAGTTCAAATAGCCAAGGATAAAAACATAAAAGTTGAATTCGTGGGAAGAAGACCCAGTATTGACGAGATAAAACTTGCAAAAGGTGGGGAAATAGACAGCATGATTAGAGATATAGCAAAGGCTCACAATGCGATTTTGATCACTTCTGATCGTGTTCAGAATATGATAGCCAAAGCAAAGGGAATCGAGACGATATATGTGAAGCCAAAAGTGATAAAGCCTGAAGAAACGAAAATTATGAGCTTCTTTACTCCGGACACTGCGAGTGTCCATCTGAGAGAAGGTGTTCCGCCTTTTGCAAAGAGGGGGAAGATTGGCAATCTAAAACTCGTCAAACTTTCAGATAAGCCCATGAGTTACGAAGAAATTTCCGAAATCGCAGACGAGATAATAGAGGCAGCAAAACAGGATGAGGAAAGTAGCATAGAGATTGAGCGAAAGGGTGCAACAGTCGTTCAGCTTCGAGATGTTAGAATTGCTATTGCTGAAAGACCATTTTCAGATAGACTGGAAATAACCGCGGTTAGACCAATTGCAAAGGTGGGTCTGGAAGAATACGGAGTCAGCGAGGAGCTAAAAAGAAGAATAGTTGAAAAGCAACGTGGCATTCTAATAGCAGGCCCTCCGGGAGCGGGAAAGTCTACCTTTGCAGCAAGCGTTGCCAACTACCTGCTTGAGAACGGCTACGTAGTGAAGACGATGGAAAGCCCAAGAGATCTAATGGTTAGAGACGAGATAACGCAGTATGCACCACTTGAAGGTGACATGACTTTGACATCGGATATACTGCTTCTTGTGCGTCCAGATTACACGATCTACGATGAATTACGCAGGACTTCCGATTTTCAGGTTTTTGCAGACATGAGACTGGCAGGAGTTGGAATGATCGGTGTTACGCATGCAACAAGGGCTATTGATGCTGTGCAGAGAATGATTGGAAGAGTTGAGCTTGGTGTAATTCCGCAGGTTGTTGATACAGTGATCTTCATCGAAGCAGGAAAAATTGCGAAGGTTTATGAGCTAGATTTTACAGTAAAGGTTCCAAGTGGTATGTTTGAGGCGGATCTTGCGAGACCTGTGATAGAAGTCAAGGACTTCGAAACGAAAAGGGTCGAATTCGAAATCTACACGTTTGGCGAGCAAGTAGTTGTGATGCCTGTTGAGAGTGATGAGAGAGTTAAAAAGGCTGTAAGCGAAAGAATATCTCAATTTCTTGACGATTTTGAAGTGTTAGTTTCAGGAAGAAAAGCAATAATCAAGGTTCCTGAGAGTAGCATTCCAAAGATTCTGGGTAAAAAGGGAAAGAGGATAAAAAAGCTTGAGGAAGAGCTTAAAGTTTCCATTGATATCGTTCCAAAGGAGCCAGAGATCTCTGAGCTTAGAGTAGAGGAAACAGATAAGTATTATTTCATATACGCAGAGGGCTTGGAAGGCAGAACGGTAGAGGTTTATGCAGATGACGAGTATCTTTTCTCTGGAGTGGTGAGCGCTAAGGGTGTTATAAAAGTTAGAAAAGACAAAGAAGCCGGTAGAAGTTTAAAGATCGCAAAAGCAAGAAATGCAAAACTAAAAATTAAGGTGATAGATTGAGATTTATATTTGCTATTATATTTATTTCTGCAAATCTTATGGCGGTTCTTTCAACTCATAGATACGAATCAGCTGGAATGGTTGTGTTTGAAAATCCTGAAGATGTCTCAAACTCCTTTATTTATTTTATTCTAATACTTTTATTTACATCACTGGTCCTTTTATTGGCCAGATCGCAGCAGTTTTTGGCGGGGCTTATTTACTTTTTGACTCTTATTTCGATTTTCTACGTTCTCATTCCATTTTTAGACGTATTTGCCATTTTCGTAGCAATAGTCATTACCGCTTTGCTAATAAAAAAACCCAATTGGCTTTTGGTGAACATTTCAGCCTTCATGCTCTCCGTAGGAATATCGGCGATGTTTGGAATAAGCCTTGAGCCTTTACCTGTGATGGTTCTGCTTGCAATCCTTGCGGTCTACGATGCAATTTCAGTATATAAGACAAAGCACATGCTCAGCCTTGCGGATTCGGTTACCAAAATCAACGCTCCTATGGTGTTCGTAATACCAAAGGGGGAAAATAAGATGCTAATGGGTGTTGGAGACGTTGTTATGCCAGCAATACTTGCTGTTTCCGCTCAAAGATTCACTAACTCTCCAGAAATTGCTTTTATAAAGCTATCTGCTCTGCTTACAATCATAGGTGGGTTTTTCGGGCTCGCGTTGCTTTTATATCTGGTTGAAAAGAGAAAAGGAGCACATGCTGGATTGCCTTTTATAAACACCGGGGCTATAGTAGGATTTCTTCTGGCTACATCGGTTCATTCTCCCTGAACAATCTTCGCTTCATTTACTATACTTTCTCCTCTTTTGCCAAGAATCTCTATTACCTTTTTTTGATTCTCTACAAGATCCCTGCAGAAAGCAAACCCTTCTTTAAGCAGTCGTTCAATCTCAAAGTCCTTTAGACTCAAAACGGTGATTGGATATAATTTCTTGGATTCGAGCATGAATTCTATGCCCTCATTCTCAGGATACCTCCATCCCGTTAATAACATACCTCTGCAGTTAGCAAATCTTATGGCTTCGCTTGAAAACTTCGTATTGGTGAAAAGCCAAATTGCGTCGAACTTTTCTCCAGCTTCGAGTATGTCAAGAAAACGGGCGTAAGAGTAGAGAACGTCTTTTAATCCAGTATAAACGCTGATGTTGTGGAATTTGCACTCTATAAGAAATCTTCTTTTTTCCTTTTCAGCGATAACGTCGATCTCGTGGAGTGCACATTTGCCCTCGATCAGCTGATTTGTTGCAGTTTCATAACCATATGCCCTCAAGAGAGCAGAAACGAACTTCTCGAATCTATATCCTGCCGGACCCAAACGAAGCAGTGAAGACTTTAACCCATACGTTGCTGAAACCCTTTTGGAATATTTGCCAACTATCTCAAGAGCGATATCGAGAATTCTATCAGTCTCAATTCCGTCGTAAATTCTATTTTTGACTTCCTTAGCAACTAACAGTGCTTTATCTTCACTCAACCCTGCTCGGATCAATGTTCGGATCAATTTTTCTTCACTAAACTCTTCAAGCCTTCCATCTCTTTTCCTAACAAGCATTCTCAGAAGTGCACCTCCTCAAATTTCTTACCTTCTTTCAGTGTTAGTAGATAAAGTAGGTAGCTAAGCCTGTTTAGCCATTCAATCGATTGTTCTGAAACAAGTCCGTTTCTGTATAGAGTGAGAGCCCTTCTTTCAGCTCTTCGCACAACTGATCTTGCAACGCTCAGTAATGCGGTGGACTCATCTTTTTCGAGGATCACAAAGCACTTCATCTTAGGAACTTCAGCTTCGAGTTTCCTGATTTCTGAATCTATCCATTCGATTTCGGTCACTTCCACCTTTCTGCCACCTGCAAATTCCTCACAGATCCTGAATAGTCTCTTCTGAATTTCGCTTAGTGTTTCTTTAACTTCTTTATCTCTTGCAAAAACCTTTGCAAGCCCTATGAATGCATTTGCTTCATCTATAGTCCCAATGCACTCCACAACTGCTGAATCTTTGAATGCTTTTCCACTCAGAGTTCTGGTTTCACCAAAATTCATCCCGGATCACTTCCTAAATGTCTGGAGTCCTTTGATTTCAAAGCTAAAAATCTTTTTCTTTAAGATCCTATAGTCAACTCCCATCTTTGGAAGATTATCTGCCATTTTTGTCTCAAAATGGCTTGGTAAAAATGCAAACGCTATTGCCTGAAATCCACCCAAAAGCTTCGCTTTTTCCAGATTTTTCATAAAAGAAATGCTCAAAAGATCATTTAAGCTTTTTCACCAATTTTTTGGACATAAAACCTCGCTGGAGAGATCCATTCACTTTTACAATTTGGACATCTGCTTGGATGCGGATTTTCGAATTCAAAGCCACATTTCTTGCACTTTGGTGGTTCCATGAGCACTTGTTTGCCTTTTCTCTTTAGCACTCTCGAAGCCTTCTTTATTGCCTCAACCACACTCTTTTCCTGCGAGGGATCAAACTGTAAGGCGATACAGATTTCTTTTGCACTCATTGGCTGTTTTTCAAGCAATGAGATTATTTCTTCGAGTCTCATAGCTTTAGCTTTCGTCATATAATGTTAAATCTTTTACGTGTTCTTTGATCCCCTTCCTTCAGCAACACCATTATTGAATTTTTCTATTCCATTAACTTGGGAACCCTGAAAACACAAAGCTAATTAAATGCTCGAAGGGTGTGAGATCTGATGATCGAAGAAACAATGAGAGAAATCGTCAGAAGCAGGATCATAAAGATCCTTGAAGGCAGACTTGGCAAAGAGCTTGCAGTCGAAGTTGAGAAAAAGCTCAGCAGCGAAGAAAAAGGGAGAATTCTGAAAGAGTATGAGAAAAATGGAAGACTTTCTGAGGAAACTTACAGTCTTATCTTGTCCAAATATTGCTTTAAAGATCTTACTTCTGTTCTTTTTGGTATTTCTTCCAATATCTGTGTTTATCCCGAAATCACGGAATCTTTGATTGGAAGCGGAAAGTCTGGTTTAAAAGGGTTGAGAAAGCATGTTAGAGAACTTGGCTACTCCGAAGACAAATTTGAGGAGATCATTCAGGCTCTATATTCAGAGATCAGAAAACTTGCAAGAGATCCGAATTATAACGAACTTCTTGCAATTGCATCTCTTGAGATTGGTTTATACTATCTTGATTTCGATATCAGAAAAGCCGAAGAATTTCTGCTGGAAGCATACGAATTAAGGAAGAATTTTTATGGAACTCCCAATATTTTAAAACTTCTAAGTGCTCTAATTCAGATTTGCAGTGTTTACATCCGAGTTAAAAAACCCGAAAAAGCCATAGTTATGTTTGAGAAGATCCATACGATAATCAAGGAACTTGAGAGAGCTCAAAAGCTGGATGCTACAACACTCAGCACAGTGAGGGATCTCGGTAAAAAACTTGGTAGAGAATTGTGATTGAAAAAAAGATTTAGAAATTAGAATACACTTGGGGCTGGCACTAACGTCGAATATCCCAGAAAAATTTAAAAATATCCAAAATGGGTTTCTTTTTATGATCATAACCGACAACCACATGCACATATACAAGCATCTCAAGCTCAAAGCTCTGGAGCAATTCAAGCAAGCAGGAGGCACTCATGTTCTTCTTGTATCGCTATTAGCGCATCACTACGATGTTGTGCCAAAAACTGGAAAAGATTTTGTAAAGGTCTTTGAAGAGCATCTCAGCTTGGTAAGAAAGGCTAACAAAATTGTGAAAGCCTATGCGGTCCTTGGTGTTCATCCAGCGGAGATTACAATCATTGGTCCAAGACTTGGCTTTGAAAAAGCTGCCGAGATCATGAAGGAAGCCCTAACAATCGCAGGCGAGTATGTTGCTAAAGGTGAAGCGATTGCAATCAAGAGTGGTAGACCGCATTATCGTGTCGATGCCCACGTATGGAGGCTGAGCAATGAAGTGATGAAGCATGCTTTCGAAATCGCGAAAGAAGTTGGCTGTGCGGTTCAGCTACACACAGAAAGCTATAACTTCGAAATGGGAATGGAAATTGCAAAGATGGCTGATGGGGTTGGACTAAAGAGAGATAAAGTTGTGAAGCATTTCAGTCCTCCGAAAGTGAAAGAGTTTGAGCAAATAGGAATATTTCCGTCGGTTCTTGCTGGAGACGATAAAGTTCTCACAGCTGCAAAAGAAGGAGACCGCTTTGTGCTTGAAACGGATTACATAGATGATCCAAAACGTCCTGGAGCGGTGCTCGGTCCTAAGACTGTTCCAAAAAAGGTTAAAGAACTGCTTGAGCATGGTTTTGGCGAGGATTTTATATACAAAATTTGCAAGGAGAATATAGAGAAGATTTATGGAGTTGAGCTATGAGAGGGAAGCTTCTTGAAGATTTTGCTGAACTCAACGCTAATCCAGAGATCGAACGACAGGGCTTTGGAGTCAAAAGAGGAGAAAAGATCTACTTACACCCAATAGAGGCTTTTTACCTCCAAATGAAGGGAAAAGCTTTTTTTGCGGAAATGGAAGAGCTGAAAAAATGGATTGAAGAAAAATTGGCGTCTTATCCGGAATTTTACTTCGTTTACGAGGACTTAAGAAGCAAAGGCTACAGACCAAAGTTAGAAAACGAGTTCATATTTGCAAAAAGAGTTTTTTATCCGATTTCAGAGAAAAATATTATTAAGCTTGATAAATTAGTGGAGGAGCTTCGCAAATATCGTGAAATTGTTCTTGCGATCGTAGATGAGGAAAGCGAAATCACGTATTACCTTGTTTCTGAACCTGAATTGCATGGAGAACAGCTGGAGGAGTTGCCAAAGATTCGTGGAAGAATTTTGAAGGATAGAGTTATAACGGAAAACGTTGAAATCTTCAGAAAGTATTTCTATGGCAGTGAAGTTGGGGGTAAAGTTGTTCTCTCCCTTTTCGAAAGTCTTTATTTGCTGGAGTCTGGTTTTCTTGAGCTCAATTCTATAGAGAAGCTTTATGAAGCGATAAAAGAAATAAGCGATTTCCAAGAAAAATACAGTGTTTACAAAGATTTAAAGAGAAGAAGGTTTGTTGTTAAGACAGGTTTTAAATTTGGAAGCGATTTCAGGATATACCGTAAGGTTGAGTCAGCTGAAGACCTGCCTCACTCAGAATTTCTTGTCTGGATAGTTAATTCAGATTTGGTTCCGAGAGAGTTGGCAAGAGCGGTTAGACTGTCAAATAGTGTAAGAAAAAAGCTCATATTGGCGTACAAAGGCGTTTATCTCCTTTTTGATAGGGTGAAAGTATGAAGGTTGTAGTTGGTTCAAGAAATCCAACAAAAATAGAAGGCACGAGGCTTGCTTTTCGACAATTCTTTAATGAAGTCGAAGTTGTGAGTGTAAAGGTCTCAACCCCTTTCAGACAACCTTTTAACGAGCAAACGATCGCTGGAGCTATAGAAAGAGCTTTAAAGAGTTATTCACCAGAATTTGACTTTTCTGTTGGAATTGAAGCCGGGCTTATGGCAATAAAGCACACAATCACTGGTTATATGGATTTTCAGGTAGCAGCAGTTTACAATGGCGAACGGTTCACACTCGGGTTTGGACCAGGTTTTGAGTATCCTAAGGAAGTCGTTGAGAAAGCTCTAAATGGTGTGGAAGTTGGAGAAACAATGGAAAAAATTTCAGGAATAAAGAATTTGGGCAAGAAATTCGGGGCAGTGTATTACCTGAGCAGAGGGGCAGTTTCAAGAACAGAACTTTCAAGACTCGCAGTTACCATGGCTCTGATTCCTTGGCTGAATTCAGGGCTCTACATATGAATCATGCTGAACAACCGCAATCTTTTATAATGGTGATAAACTTAAAATATCGGTAGTTTTGGAGTTTATGTGGTCGGGATGCTGTCCAGACTATTTCTCCATGAGAAGACGGTAGAAATTTTGCTTAATATTCTCGAAGCTGAAGAGAAAGGAGAAAAAGTTTATCCACTTCAGATTTCCAACTCATTGAACTCCCCCTATAGCCACATTTCGAGAGTCATCAGCGAATTTGAGAGGAATTGCATAATCGAAAGCAAACTTGAGGGCAGAACCAGAGTGATAAAGCTTACTGAGTGCGGTAAAAAAATTGCGATTTTGCTCCGGGAACTAAAAAATGAGCTTTCAAAGGACTTTGTCTCTATTATGAAGGTTAAAAGGCTGGAAGAGATATACAAAACTTCTAAGAAGGATTTTTATTATATAGCTCCTATTATTGCAGAACTCGAAATTCTGATTTCCTCAACAAAGGATGTTAACGCTCTTGAAGTGGCGAAGAACTTGAAAAAACGCTTAGAGAGCGAATGCCTATGCAGAGCTTAGAAGAAATGAAAGAAGAAATGGTTGAGCTTCTGTGCAAATTAGTTGAGATAAAGGCAATTTCGCCAGACTTTGGTGGAGACGGAGAGTTGGATAAGGCGGAGTTGCTCATGAAGTATTTAAAAGACTTCGACTACGTTGAAAGATTTGATGCGAGAGACGATCGTGCCAAGGGTGGAGTAAGACCGAACATAGTGGCCAAGGTTAAGGGTGTCTTGGATAAGACAATCTGGATAATTACGCATTTGGATGTTGTTCCAGAAGGTGACAAAAGACTTTGGAGAACTCCACCCTTCAAGGCAGTGGTTGAAAACGGAAAGGTATATGGTAGGGGAAGTGAAGATAACGGGCAAAGCATAGTCTCATCTCTTTTTGCAGGAATTGCAGTTTTGAATTCCAATATTAAACCAAAGTATAATCTTGGACTTGCTTTCGTCTCTGATGAGGAGAGTGGAAGCAACTATGGGGTTAAATATCTTATAAAGCAGGGAATTTTTTCAAAGGAAGATCTTTTTATTGTTCCTGACGTTGGATCTCCAAAGGGAGAACTTATAGAGATTGCAGAGAAGAACATTCTCTGGCTTAAGTTCGAAGTTTTTGGAGTTCAATCCCATGCAAGCAGACCAGTAAAGAACGCTTCGAGGAGGGCAATGAAGTTCATTCTTGACTTGGACGAAAAATTACATTCCAAGTTCAATGGTAGGGATGAACTCTTTGATCCCCCATATTCGACATTTGAACCTACAAAAAGGGAGAAAAACGTTGATAATGTGAACACAATTCCGGGCGTTGACGTTAGCTATATGGACTGCAGAATTCTACCTCAGTATTCGCTTGAGGAAGTCATAGATTATGTTGAAAGCGTAAGGAGATTCTACGAGATCAAAGATAAGGAAAAAATAAATGTTGAAATTGTTCAGAGTTCGAGTTCACCGAAAACACCTGAAAACGCTGAGATAGTATTGAGACTCTCTGAAACTATCTCGAGACTTCGAGGTTTCAAACCAAAACTCTTTGGGATTGGTGGGAATACCTGCGCCTCTTTCTTAAGGAAAGAGGGATTTAGAGAGGCTGTTGCCTGGTGCACCACAGACTCAACAGCTCATAAGCCAAATGAATACTGTAAAATCGAAAACATGGTTGAGGACGCAAAGGTATTTTTCTCGCTCTTTTTTGATCCAAAATATTAAATATTTTCTTGTATATATTTACCTGAATACCTATTTGTTTTTGCACAGAGTTTCATGAAAACAAGCTGAACTATTCTTGCGTTTCTTTTTAACCAAACTCCGTAGGGATTTAGCACTGCAATTGCGACTTCACTCCTACCTTCGTAACCAGCATCCCATACCGCGGTTATAACGTCCACCCCGCATCGCACAAGGCTTGATCTCGGTCTTGCTATTGCCATTAGATCTTCGTCAAGTTTTATAATTTCATTGAGGACAGCTTTATAAACCCCCGGGGGCAAAAAGACCCAATCTTTAAACTGAATTTCCTCGCTTTCAGATAACACTCTTTCACTGTTATCAAAATCGATTTTTCCGGCAGATCGCAGTTTTTTCACAGCTCTTAAAGTGCAATCAAATCCATTTGGCTGTAGCTGGACATTTAGGTCTATGAAGTCTCTTATAAGCCCATTTTCAATCCTCTGTCTAATTTCGTTCGAATTCAGAACGCACATATACCTCGTGATTTTGTGTTGATTTTAAAATTTTTTAATTAGATTTTCCCTCAGCTCCAGCAACGATTCTCTCTATTTTCTCTTTCAACTCGGAAATTCTCTTTGATAGTTCTTCCAACTCCAGTTTGAACTTATTTAACTCAAAAACTACCTGCTCGATTCTTTGCTTCTCATCTTTTAATTTTTGGATCTCCTCTCTCATTTTTCCAATCTCTTGGAAATTTTCAATGAAGCTTAAGATCTCATTCAGCTTTCCCTGCTTTAGTAATTCGTAGGTTTCTCTTACAAGCTGTCCCGCTTTGCTCTCACCTTTTAAATGCTTCCTTATTGTTGTCTCAGTTCTTCCAAGCTCTCTTGCAATCTCGCTTACACTCATTCTTGCCTTCTCCCGTGCAATTGAACCCGCAGCTACAGCTAAACTGTCAACCCATGTTAGCCTTTCAGCTGGATCCCTTATCAATTCCAGAACTTCTTGTCTGAATAGGGTCGCAAATAACAAGGTGCTCTCGAGTTTGTGGATGTCTTCTCTTCCAATTGGATTAAGCGGAATTTCTAATTCGGTCATTTTTTATCACCTCAACTTTAAAATTCTGTCCGGGTAAACAACGATTCCCTTGGAAGTGATCTCGAACAGATGTCTCTTCATCGAATGACTTGTCCCCCTCATTTTCCATACTATAACAGATCTTTTAAGTTCTCCATCGATTTCGTCAAGATCAAGTCTTATTATTCCATCAACCCCGTGTTCAACGCCTGGACCGCCAAAACCACGTTCCTCAACGCTAATCTGACTTACAAATATTGAGGTGCATCCCATACCAGCGAGGAATCTCTTCAGCTGCAGAATTATACTTCTTGCAAGAGTCGGTTTGGTAATATAAAGGGTGGTTACTGAATCTACAACAACTCTTTTTGCGTTTGTATCCTTTATAGCTGTTCTCAAAACGTCTACTAGCTCTCTTACATCTCCTAAGTCCTGCACTATGTATTTTTCAAGCTCTTTTGATCTCCCAACACCTGCGGTGAAAGCATCAACAAGAGCAAACTTCCCTTCTTCTTCAAAATTTTTCACATTCCAGCCAAAAGTGGCCATATTATGTCGAATTTGAACAGGATGCTCTTCTAAAGCAACATAAATTCCGGATTCGTTATTTTGAAGTCCATACCACAAAAATTGCTGTCCGAATATCGTTTTTCCAGTTCCAGGACCACCGCTCAGCAAGACAACGTTTCTTTCTGGTATTCCGCCGTTGAGGATTTCATCCATTCCGGGTATACCTGTCTTTAATTTCATGAGTTTATGGTGCAAAATTAAAATATAAATTTAACTCCAAAAAATTTATCCTCCGCTAAGTTTTTATTTACCTTTTGCCTCACGGAGTTCATGTGCGAATCGAAGGTCTTCTCAGCCAGAGGTGAACTTCTAATGGAAGATGTGGTCAGAATAAAGGTTGATGGAGAACTTGTTAAAATTTGGGATATTCTTGGAGGTTTGAAGGAAATTAGAGGGAAAATTTTGGAAATAGATCTTGTAGCTCACAAGGCAGTAATGGAGGTGTTTTGATGAAGATCAGGGTAGCAGTAAATGGATATGGAACTATAGGTAAAAGAGTGGCGGATGCAATCGCTCTTCAGGACGATATGGAGGTTGTTGGGGTTACAAAGACAAAACCAGACTTTGAAGCAAAAATCGCATCAAAGAAGTTTGATCTCTATGTAGCAAAGAAGGATAACATTGATGCTTTTGAGAAAGCAGGGATTGAGATTTGTGGGACGATCGATGATCTTCTTGCAAAGGCAGACATTGTTGTTGACTGTAGCCCAGATAAGGTTGGAGCTGAGAATAAAAAAATCTACGAGAAGATTGGAATAAAAGGAATATTCCAGGGAGGAGAGAAAAAAGAAGTTGCAGAAGTTTCTTTTAATGCTCTTGCCAATTACGATCAGGCTAAAGGCAAAAGATTTGTGAGGGTTGTCAGCTGTAATACCACTGCATTGGCAAGACTGATTTATCAGCTAAAGACGAATTTCAGGATCGGCAGGGTTAGGGCAACAATATTGCGAAGAATAGCAGATCCTAAGGAAGATGCAAGAGGTTTAACAAACGCTATAATGCCTGATCCGATCTCTTTACCATCGCATCACGCCAAAGATGTAAAGACTGTTCTCCCGGATGTCGACATAGTTACCACAGCTTTTAAGCTTCCAACGACTCTGATGCATGTTCACTCACTTTCCATTGAGATGAAGGAAAAAGTTAACAGAGAGGACATTATCTCAGCACTGGAAAAGGAACCAAGAATTATGCTTGTATCTGAAAAGGACGGGTTTACATCAACAGCAAAAATAATAGAGTTTGCAAGAGAGCTTAGAATGAGGTATGACTTATTTGAAAACGTCGTATGGCTTGAATCAATAGCCATTGACGGAAATGATCTTTTTGTCACTCAGGCAGTGCATCAGGAGGCTATAGTCGTTCCAGAAAACGTTGATGCCATAAGAGCTATTTTTGGAGTTGAAAAGAAGCTAAGTATAGAAAAAACGAACAAATCTCTCCACATTGGAGAGAAAAATTTTTAAACTTTATGATTACTTAGATCATGGACGTGGAAACGAGAAAATCGATATTGATGGATGCATTTGAAGAGTTGAAAGCAAAGTGGTCTGTTGATGAGAGATTTTTGAGCTCCAAGGAAGAAGAACCGAGCACTGTAGAAGGTCTGCCGGAAAGCAAGGTAAATGACTTACTTCAATTGAAGGAAAAGTATAAACTCGATGAAATTGGTTTCGTTTTCCTTGTTGGAGCGGCAGTGGGATTTTATCAGGGTCAAAAGAACGTTAAGAACGTTGTTCGTGAAATGCTTCACAGTGTAAATGAAGTCGTGAATACTTTCTTAAGAAGGGCATGAAGTATGCGATAAAAATCGCATACTTCGGTGATAATTTTTTTGGCAGTCAATATCAGCCAGATCGTAGGACTGTTGCGGGAGAAGTTCTGAAAGCTTTAAAAAATTTTGGAATTGAATCGAAATTGAGTTTTGCAGGCAGAACTGATGCGGGAGTTCATGCTCTTGGTCAGGTAGTGGCATTTAATAGTGAACAGAAAATAACTCCAAGAATGCTTAATTCAGAACTGCCATCCGATATAACTGCTTGGGCATCTGCGGAGGTTTCAGAAAATTTTAACCCGAGAAAAGCGACAAGCAGAGTATACACATACGTTTTTTATGATGACGATTTCGATCTTTCCACGATTGAAGAGGCTGTAAAGCTCCTTCATGGAACATGGGATTTTTCGAATTTCACGAGGGGTTATAAAGGTGGAAAAAGAACAATTTATAAAGCAGAAATAATAAAAGATGGGGACTTTTTAATCTTTGAAATCGAGGGTAACGCTTTTACTTGGAACATGGTCCGTTGCATAGTAACAGCACTAAAGCAAGTTGGAAAAACAAGGGACTTGGATTGGTTTAAAAAAATGCTGATACCAGAACAACATCGGGAAAGAGTTCATCCATCTCCACCATACGGTCTTCTGCTTAAGGATGTGAAATATAGAGATATAGAATTTGTGGTTGATGAGAAAGCATTGCAACTGCTTAAGTTCAGGATCAAGCGAAAATTGGTCGAAACTGGGGTTTTGTATAAACTTTTCTCACTAAAACTTGAAGCTTCTGAGTCCGGAAAATAGAACTACTACTGCTAATTTTTTCGATATCATCGAAGGGGAAATCGGACAGTCGCCATATCTTATTGCCATATCTTTATTGAGTTTTTCAACCTTGTTTATGGCTTCAAAAATACCTTCCATGGTTATTTCATCCTTTGGACCGCAAAAGAGTATCAAGGACGATTTTGCTCCAGCCAAATCTCCATTTATGCTCAGATTCTCCATTGCTTTGTCGAGTAGTTCTAGCATTCTTCTCGTCCTTATAGCCTTCAGTTCGCTACCCTTTTTAAATGTGTTCAGATTTGATATCTTCTGTTCTGCAAAGCCTACAACTGAAAATCCATCCGATTTAAGGGCATTGAAAACGTCTGAGGTATCAACAACCACTTCTCCGGCAATTCTTCTCTTGATGTCCACTTCCCCGGCTAAAGCGAGCAGATTTAGAGCGTTGAGAATTTTTGAGTCCGATTCAGCCTTTCCTTCAAATGCAATAATTATATCTGATATTCTCTGAATTGCCCTCACTTTTTTCTTTATCTCGCGTATGTCGATATCTCCAAGACTTGGGATCAAGGTGAGATAAATGACAGGGTCTTCCGAAAAGGACTTTAATCTTTCACAGAACTCAACAGAAACTTCGAAAGCAAAATCGTCTTCAAGGGATGTTATAACCAAATTTCCCTCCCATATTTCATAATGCTTTGTCAGAGCATTGATAAAACCCGGAACTCCTCTTCGATCTCTTAGATAATACTTTCGATCATCTCCAATTGAGACACTTCTTATCTGCGATTCATCACTTAGCACGGCAAAGCATTTGAATAGAGGGACTCTATTGACTTTTACTCCGTGTTTGTAGAAAAGCTCCGCTATCTTTGCCCCCCTCAAACCGATCCCAACAGTTAATAATCTCATTTTTTATACTTTTTTCATTTCTGTTTATAGCTTTTCGCATTCCCAAGTTGATGGGACTTTATGCAAACGATGATTTTATAAATTCTTTTTTCTAATCTCTACGGGGGGTGATCGTTTGCCACTTCTGATGTTCATATTAGACGGACTACCGGATAGGCCGATTAGAGGTAAGACTCCTTTGTCGGTGGCAAAGAAGCCAAATTTAGATAAGATTGCAGAGTTTGGTGTAAACGGAATAATGGATACGATCTCCCCGGGCGTAAGGCCAGGAAGTGATACGAGCCATCTGGCTTTGCTTGGCTACGATCCATTTAAATTTTATACGGGAAGGGGACCTATTGAGGCTGCAGGAGTAGGAATATCTCTTAAGCCAGGTGACGTTGCTTTCAGAGCAAATTTCGCAACAGTCGTTGGCAATGGCAGTGTTTTTGATAAAGTAGTCGTGGACAGAAGAGCGGGAAGAATAGAACAAACTGAAGATCTTGTTAAGGCTCTGAACGAAATAGACCTGTCCTTGGATTTTGAAGTTGCAAAGGCTACGGGACACAGAGCGGTTGTAGTTTTTAGAGGAAATTTATCTGCAGATGTTACTGAGACGGATCCAAAGGTTGTTGGCGAGAAAGTGAAAAAATGCATACCTCTCAATGAACACGCAAAAGATATAGCTGAGGTTGTAAATGAGTTCATGCAGAAGGCTCACGAGGTTCTCGAAAACCATCCATTAAACGCTGAAAGGGAAAAAAGAGGATTACCCAAGGCGAATGCCATTCTTTTAAGAGGCGCAGGCCTTATGAAAGAAATTCCAACCTTTAGGGATAAGTATGGTTTAAGACTTGCGGTCGTTTCTGCAACGGCCCTCATCAAGGGGGTTGGTAAAATAGTTGGTGGAGAAGCCATAACTCCATATGGGGCGACGGGAAATAAAAGGACGGACATAGGTTCAAAAATACGCACTGCTTTGGATTTGCTAAAGAGTTACGATGTAGTGCTGCTTCACATAAAGGCTCCAGACGAAATTGGGCACGATAAGGACTTTGATGGGAAAGTGGAGTTTATTGAAAAGCTTGACACACACTTGGGCAAACTTTTAGAGCTGGATTTCTCGAAGAACTGTTTGATCGTCACATCAGATCACTCAACTCCCGTCAGCGTGGGTGAGCATACTGCCGATCCAGTCGTGGTTTCAATTGTGCATGAAGGTGTTAGGGTCGATGACGTTAAGAGATACACCGAGTTTGACGCTCCGAAAGGTGGACTTTGCAGGATCAGAGGAATGGATCTTCTGAACGTAGCTTTTGACTTGCTAAATCTTTCAAAGAAATTTGGGGCGTAGTATGCTGGAAAAAGCTGTTGAAGCAATTCTTTTTTCTTCTCCTGAGGCTTTGGAGATTTCTGAAATTTGCAAAATTTTGAAAGAGAAACCGGAAGTAGTTGAAAAGGCTATTGAGTCCATTGCAAAGAAATATGCAGAAATGGGCTCCGCGATAGAGATAGTAAAAGTCGGAGAGAGATATTTAATGAGAGTTAGGCCAGAATTCATGGAAATAGTTGAGAGATTCACCGAAAGAGAATTGGATCGTGGAACTCTAAGAACACTCGCTGTTATTGCGCTTAAACAGCCTATAACGCTTGCAAAGCTTGCAAAGATTAGAGGAAATAAATGCTACGATCACGTGAAGAAGCTGAGTGAGCTAAAGCTGATAAATGTTGAGAAGAAAGGAAGATCAACAATTCTTACTACAACAGAAGCATTTGCATCCTATTTCGGATTTGAGACGAAGGACCCTGAGGAAATAAAAGAAAAGCTCAGAGAATTCTACAGAGGGCAGAAGGATTAGCGAAGCTTCTTATAGCATTCAACGCATAGACCATGGTCGAAGTAACATTTTTTACAAATTTCCCTACCGCATCTTCTACATTTAAACTCTGCAATTCTTCCACAGCTACATTTCATTTAAGGTCTCTTGCAATGACTTCTGCAACTTTTTTTCCACTCTTCAGCATTCCGCCAAATATGGGCCCCATTCTGGGCAAATTATAAACACTCGCTACTGCCATTCCAGCAACATAAAGCCCCTCAACAACTTTGCCAGTTTTTTCAACTACTAGAGATTCACTAACTTCACAAAACGCAGATCTTTCGCCAGGAACAGCAATTTTTAACGGAACCTTTCTTGATGCGACCGCAATAACTTCTGCATCATGCCCGGTGGAATCTACAACAGCTTTTGACTCCACAAAGATCGGATCCACGTGCAATCCAGCTAATTCGACCGCACTCCATTGTAGGCAGACTCCAGTAATTCTAAGTGGATTCTCTCTGAATATGACATCGTCAACCGACACTCCAGGAATGATCTTTGCTCCACAGTCAATACATTTCGAGGCAAGTTTTGCCATGAATTCTGAAGAGTCGCAGATTAATAGCCCGGATTTTTCAACAGTCCGTATGTTAAAATACTCAAGGATATCCTTTGTATCTTTTTCAAGCGCAATCTTGTGGAAAAGCATTCCACCTCCCCCAATGCCACCGCCAAAGCTAAGTCTTCGTTCGAAAATTATAGTCTTTAAGCCTTTTTCTGCAAGATAAGCTCCAGCTGTAAGTCCTGCTGGCCCTGCGCCAACTATGACTACATCACTTTTTGCATAGTTCAACCAGTCCTTTGTGGCCTCTTCAATTATTGCTTTCGTTATTTCCGCCTCCATCCTCTGCTTTTTTCGTTGAGATGAATATAAATTCTTCGGAGAAAACAATCAAGCTTGGAGCGTAATATTTTTAAGCAAAAAGTTCAACTCTTATTACCCGCCTTAGCTCAGCCTGGGAGAGCGCGGGACTGTAGTTTGCCACTCCGCTGGCAAGCGGAGATCCCGGTGTCCCCGGTTCAAATCCGGGAGGCGGGATGACACTTCTTTTATTTTTAGTAAAATGCGAGCCATGTAAGTCTTTTTGGTTTTGAAATTTAAGAAATTTGGCATTCTATGGGAATTTTCGAAGGTCATTACCTGTTCTATTCTCTCTTTTCGTGATCTTCTCAGCAGAGATATTAAATTAAGGTTGCAAAGCTGGAGAAGTCACTTCTTTATGCTCGATCCATTCTTTTAGCCAGCTCTTCAATTTCTCTGTTGTTTTCACTTCCACGTCGTATATGTTAAGGATGCCGAGAAGTTCGCCCATTCGAATTTCGCCATCTGATATAGGTAAAAACACGGCTTTTTCAATCTCTTTTTCCTCCTCTACTTTGGCCATTCTCCTTTGAATCGTATCTATGACTACACCAAATGGATGTCTCATCATACCGAAGGTTGAAATTATGGTATTTTTCGGGAGTTTTATCTTTTTGATCGAAACTATACAGACCTCCCCAGCTTTAACCCTTTTGTTCTCGTTCGCAATTAGTAGCTCCCATCTCGCTACGGGGGATCTTCTGAAACCATAGGGTGGTAGTTTTACAGTTGTTCTTATCACACCTTTTCCGCTCCTGTAAACGGTAGTAAATGACCTCTCTTCCCCCTTTACAATTGCTTTTAGGTCTTCAAGGTCAACAAAGTATATTGCAAGGGCTCCGAGCATGTCCCCTTCTTCGATTTTACCGTCTTCGATTGGTAAAAATATCGCATGAGTCAGTTTTCTCTCCTGTTCGACCTTCTTTGGTTTTCCTTTCTGGATAACATCTATAAGAGAACCATATGCGTTGCCCATAAAGCCCGTTAGCGTCGCAACTGTGTTCGGTGGCAGAGCGAGACACCGGATTTTGACTTTTGTCAATTCATTCTTTCTAATTATTATGCTTTCATCTGCAATTACGGGTTCCAGCAGAGCGATGTGGACCCTTCTGTATAGTGTGTCAGTCATCTTTTGGGTTTTTCTGATCAGGTTTCCATTTTCTTTCCAAGTAATTCTACCAGTTCTCTGTTCGCTGATAACCTCAAATTTCTGCTGACCCAATCCAAGAGTTTTACCTACAAATCCAGTTTTAATAAAAAACACTTTAATAACCCCAATTAAGTCACACTTCTTAATAATACCATTCTCTACCGGAATAAAAACTGCTTGGCTGATGCATTTGTCTTCCTCAATCATTGAGGGTCTTCCGTATTCGATAACGCTTATCGTAGTCCCAAGTGCATGGCGGGCTTCGTTTAGACAGCCAATCATTGTGTTTGGTGGAAGCGAAATCCTCTGGACATCAATAATTGCGGGTTTACCCTTTTCCACGGGAGTATCTTTTTCAGCTATAAGGGGCTTGAGCTGGGTGAAAGGGACCATTCTAAACTCTGAATTTTTTAAATCAACTTCAATTGTTTCAATTTTATCTCCAACAAGCCCAGACCAGTATCTCATTTTCAGTCTCATACTATAACTATTAAACGTTACTCTCTATAAACTTTTCTGCAATTCATAGAAAAGACTAAATCCTTCCTGTTTTAATAATATTATGGATAAACCAATACTCCAAGTTGCACTGGATCTACTGGAGCTAAAGAGGGCGATTGAGATTGCCGATGAGGCGATTAAGGGTGGGGCAGACTGGGTCGAGGCTGGAACACCATTAATTAAAAGTGAAGGTATGAACGCGGTTAGAGAGCTCAAGAGAGCTTTTAAAGATCATAAAATCGTTGCGGACATGAAGACCATCGATACAGGAGCGGTTGAGGTAGAGATGGCCGCAAAAAGCGGTGCGGATATTGTGATAATTCTTGGACTATCAAATGATGCAACTATCGCCGAAGCCATTCGCGCAGGTAGAAAGTATGGCTGTGAGATCATGGCAGATCTGATAAATCATCCTGATCCAGTAAAAAGAGCTAAGGAGCTTGAGGAAATTGGTGTAGATTACCTGAATGTTCACGTTGGCATTGATCAGCAGATGATCGGAATCGATCCGCTCGAAGTTTTAAAGAATGTTGTTGGAAGTGTTAACCTTCCCATTGCTGTAGCTGGCGGACTTGATGCAGAAAGAGCATCAGTTTGCGTTTCTTTGGGGGCAAAGATTGTTATAGTTGGTAGCAACATAGTAAAGTCGAGAAATGTCGTTGAATCCGCCAGAAGGGTTAGGGAAGCAATTGACAAAAAGGCCGGTACTTACGTTAAAAAGAGCATGGATGAAGAGACACGAGAGCTTTTAATGAAAGTTTCAACACCAAACGTGAGCGATGCGATGCATCGGGCAAGAGCTATGAGCGGAATCTATCCACTGGTTCGCGGTAAAAAAATTGTTGGCAAGGCAGTAACTGTAAGCACGATGGATGGAGACTGGGCCAAGCCAGTGGAAGCTATAAACGTAGCTGGTGAGGGGGATGTGATTGTAATAAAATGTTCCGGTGATACTGCAGCAGTTTGGGGGGAACTTGCGACAAGAAGTTGTCTCAACAGGAAGATTGCAGGGGTTATTATTGATGGTGCTGTTAGAGATGTTGACGACATAAGGGCTTTGGGCTTTCCACTTTTTGCAAAAAGAGAAGTTCCAAATGCAGGTGAGCCCAAAGGTTTTGGAGAGATCAACGTCAGGATAATTTGCGGGGGCATAGAGGTAAATCCAGGAGACTGGATAATTGCGGACGATAACGGAGTGATGGTAATTCCAAAGCAGAGAGCTTACGAGATTGCGAGGAGAGCATTTGAAGTTAAAAAGTCTGAAGATCGAATTAGGGGTGAAATAGAGGAAAAGGGCAGGACGCTTGCAGACGTCGTGGAGCTTTACAAGTGGGAAAAAGTTAGACAATTGTCGAAATAATTATAGTCAATTAGTTAAATTTATAAGCAGAGTGGAAAATTAGTCTTGTGGAGCACAGAAGATTTGCAGAGCGAGTTTGTGGCGAGATAGTTTTGGCAGAACATCATGGAGAAGCGATGAAGAAGTGGAGGCAAATATTTTCTATTTCTCAGAGCGAGCTTGCAAGAAAGCTCGGAATATCTCCGTCTGTTATAAGCGATTACGAAGCTGGAAGGAGAAATCCGGGTGTTACGTTTATAAAAAAATTTGTTTTAGCATTGATAGAGCTTGATTCCCAGAGAGCTAATCCAATAATTTCCAAGTATCGGGAATTACCTGACCTCTCTTCAGCAATTATTGACCTTGCAGAGTATTTTAGGGGTGTAAGTGTTGAGGAATTCTGTGCAAAAATTGAAGGAGAAAGGTTGAACAACTTTGAAAAGACTATAAACGGTCATACTGTAATAGACAGCCTTAACGCAATTTTGATGTTTAATGCATACGACTTTTACAGACTTTTTGGCTTCACAAGTGAAAGGGCACTGGTGTTCACAAAAGTGACGAGTGGAAGATCTCCAATGGTAGCTGTAAGAGTTTCAAGTTTGAAGCCTTCGGCTGTAGTTCTCCATGGGATCCAGAAAGTTGATGAGATGGCGGTTAGAATTGCGGAAGCAGAAAAAGTTCCGCTTATTCGCACGGAACTTGAGGTTGGTGAGATGATAGGTAGGCTAAGGAGGGATTTTCTGTGATTGGGATAGTATCTTACGGCACCTATATTCCAAAATACAGGATAAAGGTTGAAGAAATAGCCAGGATCTGGAAAGAGGATCCTGAAGCCATAAAAAACGGTTTAGGGGTTAAAGAGAAGTCTGTTCCGGATTTGGATGAGGATACTGCAACGATGGCAGTTGAAGCTGGACGAGAGGCGTTAAGTAGAGCGAAAATCAAACCAGAAAAAATTGGTGCAGTTTTTGTCGGGTCTGAAAGTCATCCTTATGCTGTAAAACCAACAGCGACAATTGTTGGCGAAGCTCTTGGTATAGGGAACTATTACTTCTGTGCAGATCTCGAATTTGCCTGCAAAGCTGCAACTGCTGGCATGCAGTTTTGCTTTGCCATGGTTAAGGCCGGAATGATCGAATACGGAATGTCAATTGGTTCCGACACAGCTCAGGCGAAGCCAGGGGATGCCCTTGAATATACTGCAGGAGCTGGAGCAGCAGCGATCATAATCGGTAAGGATCCAATTGCAGAGATAGAGGCAACAGTTTCTTACACAAGCGACACACCGGACTTCTGGAGAAGAGATCTACAGCCATATCCAAGCCATGGCGGTAGGTTTACTGGTGCTCCTGCTTACTTTAGACATGTAATTTCTGCAGCAAGGAAATTGATGGAGATTTGTGGCTACAGCGAGAAGGATTTTGATTACGCAGTCTTTCATCAGCCGAACGCTAAATTCCCCGTGAGAGCGGCAAGTATGCTTGGTTTCAAAGAGGAGAATATTGCTCAGGGAATGCTTGTAAGAGCGATTGGAAACACTTATTCTGCCTCTTCATTGCTTGGACTTTGTGGAATTTTGGATATAGCAAAGCCGGATCAGAGAATTCTTCTTGTTTCATTTGGCTCTGGAGCGGGAAGTGACGCCTTTGCAATAAGGGTTACTGACAAGATTCTGGAGTATCCTAGAAATGCCACAGTCTGGGACAAGGCGAACAACGGAGTTTACTTGGATTATGCACTTTACCTGAAGCATAGGAGGATGATAAAATGAAAGTCGCGGTTGTTGGAGTCGGATGCACCGAATTCGGTGAGCTATGGGACAAAAGCTTTAGAAGCATATTCCTCGAAGCGGGAATTGAGGCTTTGAACGATTGTGGGATCGAAGGCAAAGAAATTGGAGCAATCTATGTCGGAAATATGAGCGGAGGGAAATTCATAGATCAAGAACACATCGCCGCTTTAATTGCAGATCACGCTGGCTTGGCTGAATTTGGAATCCCAGCTGTTAGGGTAGAAAATGCAGATGCAAGCGGTGGCTCTGCATTTAGGCAAGCTTTCATGGCTGTTGCCTCAGGAATGCACGATGTTGTGATTGCCGCAGGAGTGGAGAAGGTCACGGACTCCGTTGATCCTATGGGTGTTCTTTCTACTTCTATCGATCAGGAATGGGAGAGATTTGTTGGTGCAAATCTTCCAGCGCTTTATGCAATCATTGCAAGGCTCCATATGCATAAATTTGGCACAACTGAGGAGGACTTGGCAAGAATCGCGGTTAAAAATCATAAAAACGCTGTGCACAACCCGAAGGCTCAATTCAGAAAGGAGATCAAGGTTGAAGATGTCCTATCTTCCGAATTCGTTGCAGAACCCCTGAAGGTTTTAGATTGCGCTCCATTGAGCGATGGAGCTTCAGCGGTGATCTTGGCTAATGAGAATATAGCAAGAAAACTCTGTGACACCCCAGTATTCGTGGAGGCATGCACTCAAGCGAGTGATTACTTGGCTTTGCAGTGTCGCAAGGATCTTTTGACAATGAGAGCCGTTTCAAAAGCTTCAAGAGATGCTTATAGAATTGCTAAAATAGGGCCAGAGCAAATAGACGTTGCAGAAGTGCATGATTCTTTCACGATTGCAGAGCTATTGGCTTATGAGGATCTTGGATTTGCAAAAAAGGGGGAGGGAGCGAAGCTTATAAGGGAAGGTGAGGTGGAGATTGGCGGAAAGATTCCAGTAAATCCTTCAGGAGGTCTTAAAGCCTGTGGACACGCTGTAGGGGCAACTGGAATAAGACAAATTGTAGAATTGGTTTTGCAGTTGCGTGGAGAAGCTGGAAAAAGACAGGTTGATGCTGAAAAAGCTCTCGCTTTGAATGTTGGTGGCACGGGCGCGACTGCAGTAGTTACGATCCTTTCGAGGTGATCTTATGGTTCCGAGATTTTGGCGGAAAATCAAATATCGCTACGATGTTGTTGGTAGCTATTGCGAAAACTGTGGAAGCTACTATTATCCCAAGAGGGAAATTTGTCCGAGATGCAGAAGAAGAAGTAAGCTAAGGGACGAGAAGTTTCCAGATGAGGGAATTATTTTGAGCTACACAGTTGTTAATAGTAGGATCATTGCGATGATTGGATTAAACAATGGTGCAAAGACCCTTGCAGAAGTCTGTGCGGACAAAGTTGAGATTGGAATGAAAGTCAAAAAGGCATTCAGGAGATACGGCGAAGAGGGGGAAGCAGGGATAATCTACTACGGAACAAAGTTCGTCCCGATTTGATTTTTAATTTTTTAATTTTTTAGTTTAAGCACAACTTGTTTTCCGAATTGTTATTCTACGAATTTCCTAAATAACCCCATTAGATTAAAATAAAACGATAAAAAATTTTCTCAAAAATCTAAATTCGATGTTTACTCCTGATTATGGTAGGCTTTTAGCACAGCATCAACAATCTTATCTCTGGCTTCCTTACTTACCGGATGGAACAGATCCTGATAGCTCCCATCTTTTCCTTTTTTGCTGGGCATGCTAACCCAAAGCCCCTTTTCACCCTCTATAACTTTCAAACCCTTCACAACGAATTCATTGTCCAAGCTTACAGAGGCATACGCCTTTACGTTTCCGTCTCCCTTCGACTTGTATATTCTAACTTCTGTAATTTCCGCCAATTCAAACCCTCCTTTTAAGTTTTCTTTTCCATTAGTAGGGCAGTATATAAGTTTTTCCTATTTTAAAGTTGGATCCGTCTACATCGGCCATTTACTATAAGGACAACTTATTTTAGACCAATTTCAGAAAAGAAAGATTCACCACAACATATTTTCCCCCGAATTTCCACTTCTTTTCTTCCGTATTGTCTCTTTTCTGCAACATTTTCCATATCCGGACACAAGAAAAAGTCTTCAGAAGGCTCAGAAAGCCAAACGAACCGCTTACGACCTCGATTGCATCTGACCATAGATAAGGAGCTTTACGACTGGCTAAAACAAAACGTCTCAAATATCTCTTCTTTTGTAGAAAAGTCCATTAAAGCCATAAAAGACCAAATACAGCCAGCTTTTATCCTAATTTCAAAAATAGACAAGCCATGGGCAGGGTTTGAACCTGCAACCTGATGATTACGAGTCACCCGCTCTGCCAGTTTTTTACCGTTTCTACAAGATTTAATCGCTTCTTCGAGTAAGTTTGGCAAGTTAATACCTTCTTTCTTTGCAAAATCCAGCAAAGCCTCATCGATATAGACTGAAGTTCTCTTCTTCATTTTATCACCATTCTTGTATTTATATAAACTAATACTATCTATAGCAAACTACCGCACAACATTATTTATGCTTTTATTACAAAAATCGAAAAATACTGTGGAAATAAACCAAAAAAGATTTGATTAGAGTAAACTAAAAAAGAAATCAATCGAGAAATTCGATCTCGATCTTTTCCTGCTCCCGATCCGCTTCAAAAATCAACCACTTCTCGGATGTCACCAAGAGATCGGGTGGTAGAAAGATCTTTTTTCCACAGTGAGGGCATTGATGTGTTACTCTCTCTTCAACGTCTTCTTCGCTTAGAGGTTCAACCATTAGGTTTATAGAAGCCCAGTAGCCAGTTTCAAACCACTCTCCACATCCTGGACACTTTATCTTCACCCTTACTGGTAATGACATGTGAGAAAGTTCACCTTCAAAAATAAGATTTTTTCTGGTATCTAAGTATGAGGGTTGAAATCCTTCTTTGCATCTTCGAGCTTCTCAACATCTTCGAGTTCTATAATTTCAAGAATTCTGACCTGTAACTCGAGAATTTTCAACAAAGTCTCTGCAATTTCTCGATCTATTGCTTCAGTAATCACGAGAGCTGAAAGCGTGTTCAAAATTCTTTGAACGTCTTTAGCGTTCTCAACTTTTAAAACTCTCTTCAATTTTCTAAATTCTTCCCTCTTCATTTCCATCCTCCTTCCACAGATTTTCAAGAATTTTTTCAAATTCATTCTGTGGACTTTTCAGCGCTAAAATCTCGTTTTTAAGCTTTATAGCACGCAGGAGAGCGTTTGTCCATACCTCCACAACTCTTGGCTTTGTTTCAAAGTCGAAAGTTGAAAAAATCGAATAAGCCTTGGCTATAACGCTATCCAGAGCGGTGATCTCATCTAAGACTTTAGATGCAAGTTCATTAACATGCGAATCGTATTTCCTTCGAGCCTCTTCAATCATGCTCGGATAAATGTGCCTCTTGTGATTTGAAAGATTGACTTTGTTTAGGCAAAGTTCTGGGAAGGAAGCGATTATCTCGTTGTATGCTCGATTATCCACAAGCATTTGATCAATTTGCTCCCTGTAAGGGCTTCTGCAAATCTTACAGCGAGTCATCAAGCTTTTTTTGAATGTGCTCTAACAGAATGGCAATTTTTCTGAGATAGAAGCAGGTCTCTGAGAGTATGCATAGATCGATGTTTTTTGTGCAGTTATCAGTCTTGAATTTGCATCTCTCGCAAACCGAAAAGAAGGTGTTCAATCCTACTGCTCTTTTCTCGATCTGCATAACTCTCTCTTAAAAAATTAGTGATTAAGTAGCTCTGAAAGTATGCATGGAAGCATCTTCTATCTGTTTTTCGTGAGAAAGGCCTCACAATTTGTTTTTTAGTGCATTTGAAGCAAACTTTGAGTGTAAATTCCTCAACTAGAGGCAATATAGTGCTTAAGCGTTCTTCTTGTTTTTCTTGTTCTCTTCTCTTCCTCAATTGCTCAGCAAGCTCATTTAAACGTTCGTCTTGTAATTTCTGAAGCTAATATTCACTTTCTCTCTTCTGCTTTTCCAGCTTTGTTATCTCTTCCATGATTTTCTTCTTTTCTTCGCTCAAGGTGGAGAAGCTTAATTTTCTATTGAGTTGAGCAATTTTTGTTTCGATGTCTTCAACGTTCTTTCTTTTCTCTGCTATTATGTCATTGATGTTCATCTATCCTCACCTCTGAGCCAATCTATGTGCTTCTTTATCGCTTCAGTCCAGAACATCACTACGGTTGGACAAAGCCGTTCTTCGAAGATGCAAAGCTGTATATGGGTGTCAAGAAGGTGGCCTTATTCCTTGAAGATGCTGCCTGGACCCTTTGCAGTAGGGAGGGGTGCAAATATGTAACACCCTTCGGATCTACTGAAACAAAAGCTATGAAAGACTGGATAAGGGATGAACTCGAACTGGAAGTTGTATACATTGTTAACATAGCTGTCGGTGAGAAGAACTTCCTACCAATGCTTGAAATGGCCAAATCGAAAGGTGCTCAATATATTTTCGTGCGTTCAAGCTGGTATACTGACACAGTAACACTCGTTAAGCAGTGGGCGACATCCAGTGCAAGGGACATTCCAATCGTTCTATGGGGAGGTCCGAATCACTGGAGCGTCTTCTGGAATCTAACCGGTGGAGCAGCATTGGGTGTGATAACTAGTGGAGCATACGATGCTCCCAATATCCCGCCAGTTAGCCCACTAACGCGACCTTTCATCGAAAAAGCCAGATCATTAGGTTTATCTGTTGACATTTCCTCTCACGTCTTCTACTCAGAGATGTATCGCATAAAAGAGGCAATGGAAAAAGTTGGAGATCCAAAGAATATAGATTCAGTAATAAAAGCAATGGAGGATATCGAATTCAAGAATCACACATTATATCCACCTTCTGCAGTCTATTTCGGATACAAGGATCCGAGGTTACATTCATATACGGGCCTTCCAATGCCATTCCCTGCTCAAATTCAGTGCAACGGCCAGGCAGTGTTCATAAGTTCTCCAGAGAGAATAAAACAAGCCGGTTACTCAGAAGAAGTAGTCAGCATGATGAAGCCTGAAGCTTACAAGCCCCCAGCTGAACTACGAAAAATCTGCGGAAGCTAACTTTTTTAAAATTTTTTAGCTACCTTCTTCTAAGCAACCAACCGCTGATTTCTTTTGGCTTAAGTAAATATAGCCCGATTTTTGGATGGCTGAGCGATATTTTTATGAAATCCTCGCACAACTTTTCAGGGACCCCTTCCATCCTGCAGAAAATCGGTATAACTTTTCTAATTTCATCTTCATCTCCCACTTTTTCCAAAAAGCCTTCTATTATCAACGAACAATCCCCACTCAACACGATATAGCAAACATTTCTGCTTTTTTCCAGACACCTATGTTTTCTCCCCTCTTTCAAAAAGCAAAGTAGATCCTTCTATCTAAAAAGCTCACAACTCCCTGAGGATTTGTTTTTAGAATTCCCTCGATCTTGATCTGATCAAGTTTCTCGACTTCTATTCTATGAGGTATTTTATTTTAAATCTAAAAATTACTTAAATTTTATCAAATGATTAATTCAAAAAGGCAGACCGAAAATTTAATATTGCATAATTGAGTCAAACTGCCATGCTCGGAATGGAATTTCAAACATTTGTATGCTTTGCTATAACTATGCTCGCCCAGATCTTGGTTTTGCTGATCTGGGCTCTGAAATGGAGGTGAGTAAATGCTCGCTTGGGTCATCTTTGTAGCCTACCTTGTAGCAGTGGCGATAATTGGCTACTACGGAGCTAAAAGGACCAAGACTGTTGCAGATTTCGTCGCAGCGAGTGGTCAGCTTGGTTTTTGGACCTATTCTCTGCTAATGATTGGGAGTGTTTTCAGTGGAATGACTCTAATCGGAGTCGCTGGACTTGGATTTACAACCGGTTGGGCAAACATGTGGGAACGCATAATTGGACCCCCATTTGCTATTGCCTTTGGCACAATCCTGATCGCAAGCAGACTTTACAAGATTAGACCAAATGGAATTCTGACAATTCAGGATTACCTTTCGTTTAGATACAACGATCCAAAGGTTATGAGAATTCTTGCAGGAACAATTTCTGCCCTTACATGCTACATCTACCTTATAGGGCAGTATACTGCCATTGGTGTTGCAAGCCACATAATTCTGGGGATTCCTTACTGGCTTGGTGCAACCATCGCTGCTGTAATAGTGGTCTCCTACGTTATGAGCGGGGGAATGTTTTCGACAGCATGGACGACTTTTTTGCAGAGCCTTCTCATGATGTTTGGAGTTTACCTTACAGTTCCATTTATAATAGCAGGAGTTGGAGGATTTGAACAGCTAAACATCGCACTGTCAAACATGCCTCAACTCCAGAACGAAACTCGTGGTGTAGCACCAAATTACATGTTTGCAGAGTATCTATCGAAGCCTTTTGGACCTGCCGAAGTTCCACTTGTAGGCTGGGTTTACAACATAACGCTGTTCTTTATAACAGTGCCCTTTGGCTTGATGGTTGCCCCGCACATCGTTAACAACATGCTGACGTTCAGAGATCGTAGCTATATAAGATGGAGCCCACTGGTAATGTATGTGTTGGGAGTTGCAATCATCCTCCTAACAGCACTCGCTGGGATGGCTGCGAGAGTAGCATGGGCTCAAGGACAGCTTGATATCCCCGAATTAAATCTTGGAGTTACCAAAGTTGCTTGGTCTGATATGGCTTATCCTGCCGTGGCCCAAAAATTCCTCCCAGAGTGGCTTTTCCTCTTGCTCTTGCCAACTATACTTGCGGGCGTAATGTCCACCACGGACAGACTTATACTTACAGCAACGAATAGCATAAGCTATGACATTGTAAAAAATGCTCTGGGTAAAGAGATTGGAGAACGAAAAATGAGATTGTTCAATGCAATCCTTGTTGCGATTATCGGCTTTTCATCCCTTCTGATTGCGCTGACACCACAACAAATGCTCGCTTGGATCATCTGGTCAGGCCTTGCACTGATGGCAAACTGTTTCTTCTTCCCCATCGTCCTCGGGCTCTATTGGGATCGAATGACTAAGAATGCCGCAAGGCTCAGCATGCTTGTCGGATTCATCGTAACCATAGTTTGTTTTGCCACTTATGGAAGGACAATTCCGATTTTTGGAATTCCGAGCTATGCAGCGTTTCCAGGATTCTTGGCAAGCTTTTTGACTGCAGTAGTAATCTCACTTGTGGAGAAGAAAAAATAATTTATTTTTTATAAATTCGTTGCAAAAATTTTACAACCAAAATTATAAAATAACATGAAAGAGAATTTCTTACATGGAATTTGAATACATATTCGAAGACGTGAAGATTAAACCGAGCAACGCTCCCAAGTTTATCCTCAATGGTGAAGAAGTTGATATCTGGAGTAAAGAGCTTATCAAATATCACTCCAAGAGTATCACTGAATACATTCGCGAAAATCTGCTGTTTTATGAATCTAAAGGGCTTGACCCATTTGGTGAAATCGTAGGCAAGACGGTTGAGAAAGAGATGGTAAAGACAGCTCTTCTCAGTGGTTCGAATATTCTATTCAAAGGTAAGAAAGGATACGGAAAGACAACATTCTCAAAGAGTGTTTCAAAACTTTTGCCGGAGAAAATACTCGCAATAAAGGGCTGTAAAATACACGACGACCCCACACAGCCTGTATGCTTTTCATGTAAGAAAAAGGTTCTTGAAAACGAAAAAGTTGAACTAATCTTTATCCCAAGAAAATGGATTAGAATTCCAGGAGACCCGATGATGACAACAAGACAGTTAATCGGTGGGATTAGCATTCAAAAGATAAAAGAAGGCTATGATCTTGATCATCCAGAAGTATTTACTCCCGGCAGAGTATTAAAGGCACATAGAGGCATTGCTTACTTTGATGAACTTGGATCAATTCCTTCTGCTTTACAAACACTCCTTCATGAACTTTTTGAGGAAAAACAGGTCACTACCCCTGAAGGGGACATAGTGCCGATGAAGATAGACACACTTGTAATTGCATCTACGAATCCTGCCAATTATAAAGGAGTCTCGGACATCAAAGAGCCCTTACTAGACAGAATGGAGCAAATCGACATAGGCCCCCCCGAAACTCTGGAAGAGGAGATTGAAATCGGATTGAGAAATATGAACTTAAAACACGGCTCAATTATTCCCGACTGGCATCTAAGGATATTGGCTAATGCTGTTCGCTGTATGAGGAACAAGACATGCAGATACGCTAACAGGATTGAAGTTGAACCCAGCTGTAGAGCAACGATAAAGCTCTTCGACCATGTAAGAGCTTCAGCCATACGAAAAAGACATGAAGCGGTTATGCTTGCAGATTATGGTGAAAACTTTGAAGTCGTTAAACTTGCGCTAAAAAGCAGATTTGAAGTTGAATATGAGACAGAAATATCAAAAGATGAAATAATCGAAGGGGTTTTGAACGACTCCATTGACAGCGTTTGCAGTTCGATTTACACTTCGATCCCAAGAAATACATTCAGTGAGATTATTGAGGAGATCGCAGAGCAGAAAGTTGTAAATGCTTACGAGACAAATAGCGTTCTTAAAAGATTCGCGTCATCACTTTGTAAAAAGAAAGAAGAGCTTAAATCCGCTGTTGAGATAACTCTTGAAGCGATTGCAAGATGTTCTGGGCTTATAGAAAGAGACGGTGATGGTATTTATGTTTACAAAGCATATGATCGAGAAACCTGAATGCAAAGCCTGCAAAAAAGGTTCTCCATTAGAAAGTTTGGTAAACGATCTTCTTTATTCTCTGTTCAACCCCTACTATCGTGAGAAGGGTAATTTTGACCCGACAGAGCTTATAAAAAAGTATTTAAGAGATGAACTGAAGAGATTCGAGCAAAATCCATTTTTCAGGGAAATTGTTAGAGATTTAGGTTTTTCTGACGGTTACTGGACCGAACAACTTGAAAAATACCAGATGGCCAAAAAGATGGCTTGGGAAGATCTAAAAAGCATGCTCGAAAGGGGAGAGCTTAAAAGAGAAGATATAAGTGCAACTCAGCTCGTAGAGAATTTCTTTGATGAAGTAGTTGAAGATCTCAAGAAACTTGGGTACATTGAATACGTGGAGGGGAAATTCCATAGAAGAGTTGTAAAGTATAAAGCAATTGCTGAAAAGATAATCGGAGACAAAATACTCTCCATAGCACTGGAAGAACTTGAACAAAAGAATCGTGGAGAACATCTGACCGAAAAGGAAGGAATTTCGATTTTTAGCGGCGAAAACATAGTTGAGTTTGACCCTGCAATTCATTCCTTTGATAATATAGATATCTGCGAGTCATTCGTAAAATCAGCTATAAAGGGTAGACTCGATCTCGATGAAATCGTTGTCAGACAGCCAAAACACGCAGAAAAGTGTGTTTACGTAATGCTTATTGACGTAAGCGACTCTATGCGTGGTAAAAAGATCATAGGTGCTATCGAAGCAGGAATCGCATTAAGGAGAGCTATAGAGAGAAAATCGAGCAACGATGAGCTTGTAATAATGGCCTTCAATCACAGGGTTTCAAGAGTTAGGAAAGAAGACATTTTAAATCTCGAACCGAAAGGAAGAACCGATATAGGGCTGGCCTTAAGAAAAGCACGTGAAATTCTTTCCGAAAAGAGTGGAACCGGCATTGTTTTTCTTATTAGCGATGGTGAGCCTACTTCAAGCTTCGATCCAACACTCACCCCCTGGATGTGTGCACTGCGAGAAGCTAAGATGCTCAGGAATGTTCGTGCCAAGCTTCAAATAGTTATGTTTAGCAACGAAGGTAGATTTGTTGAATTTTGCACACTGATGGCCAAACTATGTGGAAACTCTAGACTCTTCCATTTCTCAGACCCTCTAAATCTCAAAAAATATATCCTGAAAAGGTTTTAAAGTAATTCTTCCTTTGAATATACCACTATCCCTTTGTTCGTAATCTCAAACGGATGTATTTTCTTACTATGATTTGTGCCGCGCATTTTGAAAATTTCAAGGCTTCGCATTCTTGTATTCTCGACTCTTGTGTAATAGAGAACTATCGTGCCTTCAACCACGAAGTTCTCGATTCCGAATCTACTTATTCTGTCCGGGCCATCTTCGATCACTTCACAGGTTAGCAGAGAAGTCAAGCCTAAAATTTCCATTGTGGTTGAAATCTTCAGCAATTCAACTCTAAACTTGGCTGGATCGGAAATTGTAAATCCAATCGAGGTCGTGGAATCCAAGACCGCCCTCCTTGCCCCGATTTCATCTTGGATTGTTATTATGTGGTCCAGAAGGGATCTTGTATCAAACGGCCGAACATCGATATATCTCTCTTCTGAAGGCAACCCGATTTTTGTTGAAGTGGCATCAACTATGGCAAGCATGTTTTCGTCTTCAAGTTTTTCAAGATCCCAACCAAAACTCATAAAGTGCTCTCTAAGGTGTTGAGGCCTCTCTTCTGTAGCCACGAATATTCCTGGCTCATTAAATTGTTTTGCGCCATTTACCAGATACTGCATTGCGAACACAGTCTTTCCGGATCCTGACGTTCCAGAAATCAGGTAACTTCTATCCCTTAAAAGTCCGCCCTCACAGAGTTCATCAAAACCGGGTATACCCGTAGGCACTCTTTCAAGCATAATCATCACACTAACCATTTCAAAACCTTAAAGTTTAAATTATTTACGCAAAATTCAGTCTTATGAAGATTACGGTCTCGTTAATAAAGGCAGATGTTGGAAGCGTTGTGGGGCATGCCGTTGTTCCTGAAGAAATAAAAAAGTTGGCTGAAGATCTTTTGAGAAACGCGGTGGAGAGTGGCGAGATAGTGGACTATCGGGTGTTTAACGCTGGTGACGATCTCGAATTGCTGATGACACACAAAAAAGGCGTTGATAACGCCAAGATTCACGAACTCGCTTGGAATGTTTTTAGTAAGTGCGCAGAAAAAGCCAAGGAGATGAAATTGTATGGTGCAGGACAGGATTTGCTCAAAGATGCTTTTTCTGGAAACATTAGAGGTCTTGGCCCGGGTATTGCCGAGATGGAATTCACAGAAAGAAAGGCAGAACCATTACTTGTGTTCATGATGGATAAAACAGAACCAGGTGCGTTTAATTTGCCAATATTCAGAATCTTTGCAGACCCATTTAATACTGCCGGCCTCGTGATAGACCCCTCAATGCACTCTGGCTTTGTATTCGAGATCTGGGATATCCTGGAGCACAGAAGGGTTTTCATGAGAAGTCCAGAAGAAATTTACAGCATACTCGCACTTATTGGAGGAAAGAGCAGATTTGTTATAAAAAGAGTTTATCCGAAGCCTGGAAAATTGCCGACAGACGAACCCGTAGCGGTCGTAAGCACCGAAAAACTATATCAGGTAGCAGGGGAGTATGTTGGTAAAGATGATCCTGTAGCGATTGTGAGAGCTCAAAGTGGTTTGCCTGCTGTGGGGGAAGTTCTCGAAGCCTTTGCTTTCCCACACTTGGTTAGTGGCTGGATGCGGGGGAGTCACAATGGTCCAATAATGCCAGTTCCCTTTAGATATTCCAAATGCACCCGTTTTGATGGGCCCCCGAGATGCATATGTGCAGGATTCCAGCTCTGCAATGGTAAACTCATAGGCCCGGTGGACATGTTTGACGATCCGGCCTTTGACTACGCAAGACAAAAAGCAAATGAGATTGCAGAATACATGCGAAGACATGGTCCGTTCGAACCGCACAGACTTTCCGCAGAAGACATGGAATACACAACACTACCTAAAGTGCTTGAAAATCTGAAAGGGAGATTTGAAGAGTTATGAAATACGTATTCTGGAAATCAATAATGGATGAGCAGAAGATTGACTACCTTAGCAAGTATAGCATCGCTGTTGTTGGAAGCAGGATGATGCTTGAACTTTTATGGCGTTCTGGAATTGGATGTATTAGATACGTTTCCGACTTTATCACTCCGCTCGATTCACTCATTGATTGTACGATCAACCCAGGCGAGGCAAATCAATACGATGTTGTGAATCCAAAATCCGATGAGAGTTGCGTCATATCATATCTCTATCCTGAAGACAGAGGCGAATTAAGAAAAATACTGAGAGGAGTAGACATGATAATAGCCCACAAGCATATTCCAGTGGTTGCTAAAGTTGCTGAAGAGATAGGCGTTCCTTTTGTGCCTGATGTGGTTACCACATTTCTTCCAGACGGTGTTAAATTCTGGGAAGTAGAATACCCAGTAATTGAAAGAAATCCTATAAGCTACGCAATTACATGTGGGCTGCAGGCAATGGAGGTCATGAAGACGCTTTGCGGTTATAAGCCGATCTTAGCTCCAGATGCCATACTGGTTGACATGAAGGAGGGGATTAGAAGAGTATGTCTGAAGAAAATTGGCACGGCCTGAAGGTTGGTATAGAGATTCATCAACAACTCGACACAAAAGAGAAGCTATTCTGCAGATGCCCAACAGAGTCCTCAGAGGATGCGAAGCTCGAAATTAGGAGGTATCTAAGACTTAAAAGGAGCGAAATGGGTGAAGAGGACAGGGCGGCGAGAGAGGAAGTTGAAAGGAAAAAAAAGTTTCTTTACAAATATTATGAGTCTACATGTCTTGTCGAGGCTGATGAGGAGCCACCGACTGAAATGAATAGAGAAGCCCTAAAAATTGCGATTCAGGTTGCTAAAATGCTCAAAATGACAGTTCTTGACGAAATACATGTGATGAGGAAGATCGTGATCGATGGAAGTAATACAACCGGATTTCAGAGAACTGCACTTGTTGCAGTGGATGGAGAGTTGGAAGTTGATGATGAAAAAATTAGGATAGCGACGCTTTGCCTTGAAGAAGAAGCATGCAGGAAAGTTGAAGAAGGTGAAGGTTTTACAGTTTACTCTTTAGATAGACTTGGAATTCCTCTAATCGAGATAGGAACAAAAGCGGACATTAAAACTCCTGAAATGGCAAAAAAAACTGCAAAAAAGCTTGGAATGATTTTAAGATCAACAGGAAAAGTCAAAAGGGGTATAGGGACGATAAGACAGGACGTGAACATTAGCATACGAGACGGTGCGAGAGTTGAGATAAAGGGCGTTCAGGAGCTCGATCTAATAGACAAGGTTGTCGAATACGAGGTTATAAGGCAGTTAAATCTGTTGCAAATAAGGGAAGAGTTGCAAAAGAGAAATGCTCACGTAGTTGAGAGAGTTTTCGATGTAACAGACGTTTTCAGAAATACTAAGTCTAAGATCTTAAAAGGAAAAACAGTAAAGGCTATACTGCTTAAAAACTTTGCTGGAATTGTTGGAAAAGAGCTACAGCCCGGAAGAAGGCTTGGAAGTGAGTTTGCGGACATAGCGAGAGCTTTCGGTTTGGGTGGAATATTCCACACAGATGAACTTCCGGCTTACAGTATCAGTGCTGAAGAAGTTTCAATGCTGAGGAGCGTTGTTGGTGCTGTTGAAGGGGACGCAGTCGTTATCGCAGCTGGAGATCCAGATAGGGTTGAGAGAGCTTTGCTGAGGATAATCGAGAGAGCTAAATATTGCTTTGTTGGTGTTCCAGAAGAGACTAGGAAGGCTAACGAGGATGCGACAACTTCTTATCTCCGCCCACTCCCGGGGGCTGCAAGAATGTATCCTGAAACAGATGTCCCTCCAGTTACCTCTTTAGCTTATCTCGATGTTGAAATTCCCGAATTGATCGAAGATAGGGCTAAGAGATATGCAAAGCTACTACCAGCGGATCTCGCATTTGAGATTGCAGATTCAAAATACTACCGAGTTTTCGAAGAATTCTGTAATTCGCTTCCACCAACGATTGTTGCAAGGGTTTTGCATGTAATTCCGACTGAGCTCAGAAGAGAGAACTGCAAGGTTGATTTGCTCGAGGAAAAGCACTTCAGAATGGTTTTGGAGATGATCCGAGATGGAGAAATTGCCAAGGAAGGTGCTGAGAATGCTTTGAGGGCAATACTCGAGAAACCATCTGCAAGTAGGAATGAATTGAAAGTGGCGCTCGGATCGAAGAGCGACATTGATAGCTTTATTCAAAAGCTTATTGAAGAAAAGAAAGACCTGATTGCTGAAAAAGGTGAAAATGCTTTCAAGCCATTAATGGGTATAGTTATGGGCGAATTCAGAGGCAAAGTGGACGGAAAGGTTGTTGCAGAGAAGCTTAGAGAAGCGATATCGAAGAAAATGAAAGAACTCGAACCGCAAAATTCATAAGTCAGAATACCCCCCTTTTTTTAGGGCTCGTGGTCTAGCGGTTATGACGTCGCCTTGACACGGCGAAGTTCCCCGGTTCGAATCCGGGCGAGCCCATGTTTTTCCAGGATTGGAGACGCCTAAAAGGCCACTGTTAAATTCCTGCTTTTCTGGATTGTTCGATTTTCGGTTTGAGGGCTTTGGAGCTTTATTTTTGCTGGATATCTCATATGAGAAATTTTTTCGCATATGAGATTCGCCTTTCTTAGAATCAAACTCTTTTATCAATTCGAGTATTTTCCGCTCGATTAAATCTGAAATGGAAACGCTTTGAACTTTAGTAATCTCTTGCAACTCTGAGAGAAGATCTTTATCCACACGGAGCAAGAAGTTAACTCTACCGCTTGGCTTTCTTCCCATGTGTGGAGTTGGCAACTTTTCGCCTTAAATTGACAATGATTTGTGTTCTCCCTCATTTATGGTTTTTGCTCAACTCACATAGCAAAAATTTTAACCACCATTCTCTTACGCCCTTCATGCTCAAAGATGTCATCAAGGACAGTGAGGGAGAAAAAGTTCTTCTGCTTGGTAACGAAGCCATCGCTCGAGGAGCAATCGAAGCTGGCATAGATGTCTGCGCTGCTTATCCCGGAACACCTTCTTCAGAAATTCTCGATACATTAAGTGAGGCTTGCAGAATGCTAAAGGACAGGATGGAATTCTACGTTGAATACTCCACAAACGAAAAAGTTGCTTTAGAGGTGGCAATCGGTGCTTCGCTTGCTGGAAAAAGAGGAATGGCTTGTATGAAGCATGTGGGCGTTAACGTTGCTGCAGATGCTTTGCTGAGCTTTGCGTACGTTGGAACGAGAGGAGGATTTTTACTCGTTTCTGCAGACGATCCAAGTATGCATAGCAGTCAGAATGAACAGGATAACAGGTGGTATGGAAAAATTGCTAAATTGCCTGTTCTTGAAGCTTCGAGTGTTCAGGAAGCAAAAGAAATAACTAAGCAAGGTTTCGAACTTTCCGAAAAATTTGGTTTGCCCATAATTTTTAGAAGCTACACAAGGCTGAGCCACCAGAGTGGAGCTGTTAAACTCGGAAGGATTCCATATAAAAAGCTTGATAAAGTAAAGTGGACCAGACGTCCTGAGACTGATGTTGTTCTGCCAGCAATTGCAAGAAAGCTTAAGCCAGTGTTGAACAAAAAGCTTTCAGATATCGAGAGATTCTTTAACCGCTGGGAAATGAACTGGATTGAAGATGGAAATGGAAAAATTGGCGTTGTTGCCTGTGGATTGGGCTATGCATATGCGAAGGATGCAATGAAAAGTCTAAAAGTGGAATTACCGATTCTCAAGCTCTCTTCAACTCATCCCATCCCTGAAAAACTTGTAGAGGAGTTCGTTTCTGATCTCGATGCAGTTATTACTGTTGAAGAAGTCGATCCATTCGCTGAGATCCATTTGAAAGCGATGGGCATTAAGGTTTTTGGAAAACTCAACGGCTACATGCCAATGGATTACGAATACAACGCTTCAAGAGTAGAGATTGGGATTGCAAAAGCACTTGGTATTAAGCCAAATAGAAATTACCCAGAAGAGCTGAAAATAGCTGAAGAAATCTCAAAGTTAGCTCCTCCAAGACCTCCAGTGCTTTGTCCAGGCTGTCCGCATACTGCAGCATTTTATGCAATCAGAAAAGTCGTGAACGAACTTGGAAACGCTTGCTTACCTTCAGACATTGGCTGTTATACTTTAGGCATTAACAAACCTCTCGAAGGTGTCGACATAACGATCTGTATGGGAGCAAGCGTTGGTGTGTCGAATGGACTTGCACATGTGCTGAGTGATAAGATCATCGCCACCATTGGAGATTCCACGTTTTTGCATGCTGGGATACCAGCCCTGATTAATGCGGTCTACAACAGAGCAAAGTTTGTGCTCGTGATCCTTGACAACTCCACAACTGCAATGACTGGACATCAGCCACATCCGGGCACGGGAGTAAGGGCTTGCGGTGAAATTGGGAGCAGGGTGAAGATCGAAGAAATCGTGAAGGGCTGTGGAGTAGAGTTTGTTGAAGTTGTAAATCCATACAACGTTAAGAGAATGATCGATACACTTAAGAGGGCCATAGCCCACAATGGGGTTTCTGTTATCGTTGCAAGACAAGCCTGTGCAATAATATGGGCAAGGGAAAAGAGAAAGAAATCGAAAATAGTTCCTTTAAAGGTAACAGACAAATGCGATCTCTGCATGGAGTGCATAAAGACATTTACTTGCCCAGCATTGACTTTCGATGGCAAAGTGAATATCGATCCGGACTTGTGCGTGGGCTGTGGAGTGTGCTCGCAGATTTGCTCAAAGGGAGCAATAAGGAGAGAGAATGCTTGAGCTCAGAGAACTAAGCTGGAAACTATCGTTTAGCTCTACAGTAGTTTCGGTATTTTTTATCAGTTTTGCAGTATTTTACCTCGCAAAATTCGGTCTTCAGAATTCGATTTTCGTAGCATTGCTGTTGAGTCTCTTAGTGGCAATCTTGATGAAGTTCCAGAAGAGCAAGATTTTAAAACCTCCATAATAGCGGTCATTATGCAAGTGAAAAGAGCATTGATCTTCGGAAGATTTCAGCCATTCCATCTCGGGCATCTCAACGTGATCAGATGGGCTCTGGAGCGTTTCGACGAACTTGTTTTACTCGTTGGTATGGCTGACGAGAGTCATACGCTTAGAAATCCGTTCACTGCGGGAGAGAGGATCACCATGATCAGAGAGTCTTTGAAAGAGGAGGGAATAAGTCTCGACAGAATTATAACTGCAACAGTTCCGACAATGAGCGTTTACGTTGGCAATGCAATCTACATCCAGCACCTTGTCCCCAAGATTCAGGCTATAATCACGAGAAATCCCGTTATCGCTCAAGTATTCAAAGATGCGGGACTTGAAGTTGTTCTTCCACCAAACTTCAACAGAGAGAAACTTCGCGGGACTACGATAAGGAAGATGATGCTCAATGGGGGTAATTGGGAGGAATGTGTTCCAAAAGCAGTAGTTAGAATCATTAAAGAACTCAATGGTATTGAAAGACTCAAAAGGATAAACACAACCGATTGAAAGTTTTTATCGACACGCTTAAAATCTGAGAAAACGTGAAAATGATAAGCCGCCGTGGCTCAGCTGGAAGAGCGGGTGACTTGTAATCACCAGGTCGCGGGTTCAAACCCCGCCGGCGGCTTTTCTTTTAAATTCCGTTTCTTGGAATGAGGAGATCATCAACAATCTTGTTTCGTAAGTTGAGTTAAGGACAAGGGATAAACGCTACGTCAAGGCTTTAAAGCTGAGATTGAAGCGATTTTCTGAGTTTCGTTCATACTCTGCAAATCTTAACGGCATATTAATTTAAGCCACTTAACCAGCTTCAGAATTTTAGCGAGTTGCAGAAGCTAAGGTTAACCACAGCCATTCTAATCTCTGCAACCTCAGGAATTAGGGCTGAAGAGCTATACAAGTTGCAAAGAGATAACATTGATTTGGAAGAGCGAATGATAAGAATAGACTTCAGAATCGCCAAAGACTATGAAGAGCGCTTTACTTTCTTCTCTGAGGAGGCGAAGGAATGGCTTGAAAGCTATTTTGTCCATAGGTGGTAAAACGCTATTTCCAGAGACAAGCATAAGAAGATGTTTCAGAAAACTGGATTCTTTCCTTGGGCTTAGGCACATGCGAAAGTTCTTCTCTCAGCAAAGCGATCGCTTGGGGATGCCAACAACGATTAAAAAACTTTTAATGGGACATTCTCTTCGAGGAGATGTGGATTTGAATCATTACGACTTCCAGGATGAGGAAGAGCTGAGGAAGATCTATGATCGTTATTGGAAGGATTTTAGAATTTTATCCTAATTCTCAGTAAACTTTCTTTCTATGCCCCAAAACGATCAGATGAATCTCCTTCTTCTCTTCCACAATTCGATAAATAACTCGGTATTTTTCTATCCTCAAAGACCTTAAGCCAGAATAGTCTAAGATAGCGGTTCCCAGCGTTTGGATCCTTAGAGAGCTTCTTAATCGCTTTAGCTATCCTCAATGCAAGTTCTGAGTTCTTTTTCGTTAAGTCTTTGAAAGCTTTTTCGAATTCTGGAGTAGCTTTAATTTTATAACTCATTCTGAGATCCCCAGATCTTCGAGAATTCATCAAAAATCTTTAAGTTCTCCCCTATCCGCTTCTTCTAAACCCTTCTTTATAGATTGAGCGAGCTCCTCATCATTCATAACTTCAAGAGTCTCGATGATTGACTCTATTCGGGCTTTAATCTCCTCAAGCTCTTTTATGATTGAAACTCTTTGCATGATTAAAACACTCTCGCATTATTTTTAAGCTTTCTCTATGTTTTTCTTCAGACTTAAAACAAACTTTTCACGTGAATGCTCAGAAACCTCAACCTCAGCAAAGTAGCGATCAACAAGAGTTCTTATCATTTTGAGTAACTTTTTTCCTCTATCTTTCTCATCTTGGCTTAAAACTTGAAAAACGATCTTTTCCGACGTCATTTCCACGATTTTGACATTCTTCGAAAAATTACGTTCGATGAGATCTTTCAAAGCTTTGAGGATTTCACCAATTGCAAGCATTTGTCCCAACTCTTTTCATTGGACCGATTAAAAATGTAAACTTGATTTGATAATATTTTTTATTACAAAAACAAATCAGTAATATACATGCAATGCCATAGCATTATCGGTGATGGAGATGAAGTTGTTGCTCGGAATCGCAATCTGCACTTTGGTGTTTGCAACCGCTGGAATAATTGCTGGAGCGATCGAAGTGCCGTTCAAAACGATTGCGAAGGGGCAGTTCTGCGATTACCTCGGCGAAGATAACTACGTTATAAGGGATGAAGCGAGTTTCAAGGAGCTCATGGCGAAAGCAGGATTAGTTGTCAATGATAGCGTGAACTTTGATCGAGAAATGGTAATAGCAACCTTCTACGGCTGGAAATCAACTTCTGGCTATGATATAACTATAAGGAGTATCAAGATAATTCCAAAGGCTACAGAACCCCACAACAAAGACGTGATGGTTGTCACTGTCGTCAAGAAGAAGCCAGGCAACAATTGTATTCCGATGCCAGTTATAACTTCTCCGTTCCACATTGTAAAGCTTCCGAGATTCGATGGAGCGGTTGTCTTCAAAGAAATAACAGTTGTTGAGCCCTGCAAACCCGTGAAGCTCGAAGTCAATGGAGACTGGGGACCGCCAAATAATTATTACTAATTTTATTTTTTCCGAATTTTCTGCATTCGAAACTATTATCTGCCATAAAGACTTTTGCAAAGCATGGAGTTCGAAATTATTGCCAAAGATGCCCTCGGGAGAATATGCAGAATCGAAACAAAGCATGGAAGGATTGAAACTCCTGCTGTGCTCCCTGTGATTAATCCAAATATCCCATTCATCCCTCCTGAAAAAATGAAGGATTTTGGTGCTCAGGCTTTGATTACAAATGCCTACATAATCTACAGAAGCTTTAGAAAGGAAGCTCTGGAAAAAGGTGTTCACAAAGTTCTTGGTGTTGATCTGCCAGTAATGACTGACAGCGGTAGCTATCAGCTAATGCTCTACGGTGATGTTGAGGTTTCAAACAGAGAAATTGTTGATTTTCAGCAAAGAATTGGCTCTGATTTTATCGTTCCTCTCGACATTCCAACTCCGCCTGATGCTGATCTTGAGACCGCTAAAAAAGATCTTGAGATCACGATCGCAAGAGAAATAGAAGCTAAGGAGCTTAAGGGAGATTCCATGCTTGTGCTTCCGATTCAAGGCTCAACCCATGCTGAACTAAGGCGTGAGAGTGCAAAAAGGGCTAAAGAGATTGGTGGCGACGTTTACGCAATTGGAGCAGTGGTGCCTTTAATGGATGCTTACAGATTCAAGGATCTCGCGAAGATCATCCTTGAAATAAGATCTGTGTTATCTGTGGAGCCAATTCATCTTTTTGGCTGTGGACATCCAATGGTTTTTGCCTTGGCTGTTGCAATGGGCTGTGATCTCTTTGACTCTGCAGCCTATGCTTTGTATGCCAAAGACGATCGCTACCTTACAGTTTACGGAACAAAGAAGCTCTCTGAGTTGCAGTATTTCCCTTGCAGTTGTCCAAACTGCATAGAAATGGAGCCTGAAGAGGTTAGAAAGCTTGAGAAAAATGAACGAGAGATCTTTCTTGCTGAGCACAACCTTTACGTCACTTTTTCTGAAATTAGAACGATAAAAAATGCTATTAAGGAGAACTCCCTTTTTGAGCTCGTCGAAAAGAGGATCAGAGCTCATCCAAATCTTATCAGTGCCTGGAGACTCATAAAAGAATATCAAGAGCTTTTCGAGAAGTCTGATCCTTGGATAAAAACAAAATTTCTTTACTGCGGTGTCGAAACATTGCTAAGGCCGGCTGTAAAAAGGCACGCTGAAGCGGTTAAGCATATAGATTACGACAAGGAAACGATTGTAATCTCGACAGATTTTGGAATTCTTGCAGACGTCTACCTTCGTCCAGTCTTTGGTCCTGTGCCAATAGAACTGCTTGAAAGTTATCCTGCAGGACATGCCGAGATACCCGAGCCAGAGTTTATAGAAAAAGAAGCTCTTGAAGTTGCGGTCGAGAATTTGAGGGATTTCATGAGCTCAATGAAGGGCAAAAAATTCGTGATCCATGTTTCTGGTAGATGGAAAGAATTCGTTAAGAATCTGCCCGGGGAATGTGAGTATGTTCTACACTGAAAAAAGGGACGGATTTGCAAGACTTGGAGTTATTGAGATCGATGGCTACAGCATTAAAACTCCAGCGATGCTTGAAGGAGAGATTTTAAACAAGATAGACTTTGGTAAAGCTCCATATGCTGTAAAGAAAATTTTGCCTGAAGTTTATGAGAAGTTGAAGCCTAAGGGCGAGATTAAAATACTCACGGGACTACCAGCAATGTCCCCAAGAGAGGTCGCTGAAGCTTTTTCAGAGCTAAGAGGTCTTAAGCCATTGTTCGCAGTAGCCTGTGCAGATCCGAAGAACGTTTCTCTGCTGATCTATCTCGGAACGGATCTTGTTGACAACATAATGGCTGTTGCCAAAGCCTATAGGGGAATTTACTTCTTAAACGATCTCGAAGTAAAGATAGACAAGCTGAAAGCATTTCCGTGCAACTGCAAGTTTTGCAAATCTCAGGAGCTAAGCAAACTTAGTAGAGACGAGATCCTTGAAATCACCGCAATGCACAACACCGAACAGCTTAGAATGGAAGTGGAAAAGTGCAGAATTCTCATTGAAGAAGAAAATCTAAGGAATTACGTTGAAGCTAAGGCGAAACTAAATCCAGAATTTACTGCTTTGCTTAGATTCGCTGATCTTGAGCAGAGCCCATGTTTTCCTAGATTCAGAAGATCGACTTGTTTCTTTAACTCGCAGGAGAGTTTGAACAGATTCGAAGTCAGATACTTCTTAAGCAGAATTGTGGATTGCTATAAGCCGAAAACGAAGGCATTGCTTTTGCTTCCATGCACAGCAAAGAAGCCCTACTTGCTTTCAAAGACTCACACGATCATAAGAAGTGCGGTTAAGGTAAACGTGAACGAGATCATAATAAGCTCCCCGCTCGTTCTGCCGAGGGAATTTGAGCTCATTTATCCTGCGGTGAACTACGATACTCCCGTGACTGGGCATTGGAGTGAAGAAGAAATCAACTTCGTTGCAAGCTGGCTTCTTAAGCTTGTCGAAAAAGGAAACTTTGAGAAAGTCGTCGCACACGTCGAAGGTGGATACAGAAAAGTCGTTGAAAGAGCCTTAAAGGATTACGATGTGATTTTCACTTCTGATGGCGATATTCTGAGCGATGAGTCTCTAAGAAGACTCAAAAAGGAGCTCGAAGGCTTTGAGAGATACGATCTATTTTCAGAAATGTTCTCCCACGCTTCTCGCTACCAGTTCGGAACTGGGGTTGAGGGAACTGTTAAGGGAAAGTATCCTGAGATTGAGCTTGTAAAAAAGGACAGAGTTGCGAGATTCGATCTAAGATACGGTAATCTGGACATTTACTCTGAGTTTGCAATTGAGCTACTGAAGAGGGGGGACTACGTTGTCAAAATTGCTGAATTCGAACCGACTACGACGATCTTCTCAGCGGGAGTAGAAGAAGCGGATCCTAAGATCAGACCAAACGACGTTGTGGTTTTCAGCAACTCAACACATTATGGCGTTGGAATTGCGAGAATGCACGGAAAGGAAATGATGGAAGCAAAGAAAGGTGTTGCAATTGAAGTTAGAAGAAAATACAGATTCTGATTCAAAATGGGATAAATTTATTTCTCCTGAATTCCAAATTTTTTAGTGAAAGTTGAAGAACTTTCGGATAAGGTTTCAAGTTATGTTGTTGAGGTTTTGAAAGAGAGCGGAATTTATGAACTTTTTCCCCCTCAGGAGTCTGCTTTACCTTTTATTTTCAACAGAGAAAATTTAATTCTCGCAGTTCCTACTGCTTCGGGAAAAACGCTTATTGCTGAGCTTGCAATGGTTCTTGAGACTATAAAGGGTGGAAAGTGTCTTTACATTACCCCGCTGAGAGCTCTGGCAAGTGAGAAGTTCGAAAGTTTCAGGAAATGGGAGAAAATTGGTGTCAAAGTTGGGATCTCTACTGGAGACTATGAATCCACGGACATGCACCTGGCGGACTGCGATATAGTGGTCACAACTGCTGAGAAAGCGGATTCACTTATGCGAAATCGAGCTAACTGGCTGAAAGACATTAGCTGTCTTGTGGTTGACGAGCTTCACCTGATCGACTCTGAAGATCGGGGACACACGCTGGAAGTGCTAATAACGAAGATGAGAAAAATGAAACCTGAGATCTGGATCCTTGGATTGTCTGCAACAGCTCCAAATGTCTCGGAGATTGCTGAATGGCTTAATGCCAAATTCATTCAAAGCTCTTGGCGTCCAGTCCCACTTTACTACGGCATTCTCTGCGAGAAAACGCTTGAGATTTACAGAGATGGCGTAGTTTACAGTGCAAAAAAGAGCTTCGAAGAGATCGTAGAGGACTGCATTTCAGAAGGCGGAGGAGTTCTGGTCTTTGAGTCCACGAGAAGATACGCTGAATCACTTGCGGAGAAGCTCTCCAAAATTTCAGCAAAATATTGCCAAGCTAATGAACTCGCAAACCAAATACTTGAAGAAAACGATGGAGAAATGAGCAGAAGGCTTGCGGAATGTGTAAAAAAAGGCTCAGCATTTCATCATGCGGGATTGCTGAGTGAGCAGAGAAGAATAGTTGAGGAGGGTTTCAGAAAGGGGAAGATCAAGGTTCTCGTAGCAACTCCTACGCTTGCTGCGGGAGTTAATTTGCCAGCGAGAAGGGTGATAGTAAAGAGCATATACCGTTACGACGGCTATTCGAGAAGAATAAAGGTTTCTGAGTTCAAGCAGATGGCGGGAAGGGCGGGAAGACCAGGAATGGATGAGATTGGCGAAGCAATTGTTATTGCGAGCAAAAAAGATAAAGAAATAGTGCTGAAAGACTACATCAATGGCGAAGCTGAGAAGATCATTTCAAAGCTCGGAGTTGAGAGCAAGCTTAGATTTCATTGCCTCTCGTTGATCTGCGATGGATTTGCGAGCGATTTGAAAAGTCTTAAGGAGTTCTTTAACTCAACGCTTTTTGCTAAGCAATCTGAGCTTCACGATTTCGAGCTTGAGAGGGTTTTAAGGCAACTCGAAAATTGGGAAATGATCGAGCTATCAGACGAAATAATTCCCAAAAAGCTTGGAATTCTCGTTTCGAAGCTCTACATAGATCCGCTTACTGGCTTCATATTCTACGACACGCTCAAAAAATTCGATAATCTGAGCGAGATCTCAGCTTTGCATCTGATCTGCAGAACTCCAGACATGGAAAGACTTAGCTTGCGAAAAGACGATTACTGGGTAGAGGACATGGCTTTTAAACTAAGAAATGAGCTTACTTACTATCCATCGCAATACTCTGTTGATTACGACTGGTTCCTCGAGGAGTTGAAGACCGCTCTATGCTTGAAAGACTGGATTAATGAAGTTGACGAAAACGAGATCTGCAGTAGATTTTTAATTGCTCCCGGAGATCTAAGAAGGCTGATCGAAACCGCTGAATGGCTTGCACATGCACTCTCAAGAATTGCAAGTGAATTCGGCAGAAATGTGCCGAGACTTGAAGAGAGAATTCGCTACGGAATTAAAGAAGAGCTCCTTGAGCTCGTTTCGATCAGGAATATAGGCAGAGTTAGAGCGAGAAAGCTATACAATGCAGGGATAAAAACCAAGGCAGATATTATTGCCAATCGCTCAAGAATTGGTAAACTAATCGGAGAAAAAATCGCAGAAAAAGTTTTAAGGGATCTTGAGTCCTTCAAGCCTTAGCAGGGCTTTTTTGATCTCAATTCCCCAAGAATAACCACCAATGCTGTTTTTAGCCACGACTCTGTGGCACGGAATTAGCACTGCGATAGTATTTCTCTTCAAAGCCTGTCCTATAGCCCTTGGAGAGCTTTTTAAGTCCTTTGCCAGCTCTCCATATGTGATCGTTTTCCCGTAAGGAATCTTTAAAACCCTTTCAAGGACTTTCTTAGTGAAGATTGGCAGATTTAGCTCGAATTCGCATTCAAATTCAACTTTTTCTCCTTTGAAGTATCTTTCAATTTGTTTCGCCAGCTCGCAGTCTTTGAACTCGAATGCTGGAGACTTTGAGAAAAAGGCTCTTTTAACGATTTCTCCACCTTCAACGTTGAAGTAGAGTTCATTCCATTGGATCGAGAATCCAGTCTTCTTTTTGAGTTCATTATTCTTCATTCTGTTCATACTAAGACTACTGGAGATACTTATTTGCTTTTGTCTAAAGAACTAAGGGTGTGGAAAAAGAAGTGTTGAAAGTTGAACCTCAAAAGTGGCTGGCAGAAAAGTTTAGGGAATACGTTGCGGAGAAATACGGTTTAAGAAGGGGGACTTTCAAAGGCTGTTGCAGATTTAATTGAACAGGAATTAAAAAAGAGAGAAGGTTCAGTCGATTTCATTGTCGGACTTAGCTTGTTTCAAAATTTCTTGGCGAAATAATGCTATAAGAGCTCTGATGGAATTTGGACTAAAATATCTCATTAAGCAAAATTAGGATGCCAATAAATAGCATAAACACTAAAACAAAAGCCAGAATTGTCCCTATTATCGCTCCTATAAGTTCTGAAAGGTTTTTAGGAAAATTTTCTGAGCTGTCTTCGTCATCAGTCAGGCTTCGATAGCGATTGTAGAGAATGAATTCGAGTTGTTCTTTTTTCATGTATTCGCCCCTTCTGTCTGATTTATTCTCTTTGCCGTAAAATATGATATTAACCATAGGAATGAGGCGAGAATGAGTAGGTAAAACCCGATCTCGTAGTTCGGTTTTACTTTTGCTACAAATAAATCAAGGGTTAAATTTGCGAGAAGATAGTAATTTAAGATAAATGCGAGAATTATACCCAAGACTCCGCTAACTAAGGCATATCCTGGCCTGTAATGAGCATAAATCGAAAATATAAAGATGCTGACCAGCAGAAAATAGATGATGAACGTCAGGTAATTAAGCTTACCAAGAAGCTCGAAAAGGTAAACTGAATTTACTCCGAAGCCTCCAAGACTCGCCAACGGAAAAATAAGAAAAGCTGTAAATAGAAAGAGAGCCATTGTGTTCAAAATTTTTGTGATTAAAGTCGGTTTTACGATCTCCTTTTTACCGTCTTTCACCTCCCATTTCTCTTTTCCTTCTAATCTTCTGAAAAACTCGAATCCAAGAATCGTTAGTTTATACTCTCCGTTTTCCAGCACAATGTAGTCTTTTTCCAACAGCAAATCAATTGAACTCTGAATCGCTTGCATTGAGACGCTCGGAATTTTCTCTTGAATTTTCTCTATGGTTGTGGCGCCCTCTGAAATCAATTTGAACACAGTGAAATCAAACGAAGATAACCCTCCCTTCAGCTCTTTTATTTCTTTTGAAGTCTTGTCTGTTTTTGGTAATTTCACCTTTTCAGAAATTGTGAACAAGATCATCAAAACCGTGGCTAAAAGAGCTATCCAGAATCCGTAAAAAAAGTAGGTGTTCAAAATTACAATTTGCCCAGAATTTAGATTTCTGATTGTTCTCTCAATCGTGCTGAGATCAAGCAGAGACAAAATTGAAATAGCTACAAAGAAGCAAATAACAGCTAATGAGAGTGTAATTTTCATGGGCTTTTCAAGATTTAATAATAAGGCGATTGCAAGTGCAAGAGACAAGGATCCAGTCACAACAATCAAAATTGAGTTCATAAAAACGAAAGGGGACTGCATGGCTCCCATAAGTAGAAAACCATAAATCAGACCAAAAATCCCAAAATAAGTAAGAAAGGGTGTTGCAATTATTTCTTTTCGCATACCACTCACCTTTTTCATTAATTTTCTAAGAGTTTTGTATTTAAAAATTTTGTCAAATTGGCTCCACGATAATTAATATAGTCGCCTAATCAAAAATCCTTCCCTGCGATCTCTCTTATTCTCTCAATCCCGCCGATCTCCTTTATAACTTCTACGACAGCTTTTGGCACAAATTTTTCCCAGTCATCGCCTTCAAGCATCTTCTTCCTTATTTCAGTGCCATGATACTCGTGTCTGTTGATCATACCCGTCTTTACCACGTTGAAGTTCGCCTCCTTGAAAAGCCGATACACGAGAGGGTTGTTTGTGTAAACCACTTCGAAGGGAGGGACCATTGAACAGATGTGGGTCACCCATAGGCTATTGCGATAGATGTCTTCGAGTGGGATTATGTAAACCTTTTTCCGTGTTCCGAGCTCATCTATAGCTCTTGAAATCATCATAATTCGTTCTCCAGCAGTAAATGGGTTCTCAAGCGTATGGCTTTCTTGAGCACTGCCAATTCCTATAATGAGTTCATCGACTTCCTCCAGAATCTTCTTAACGACTTCGTGATGTCCTAAATGGTAGGGCTGAAATCTGCCAATGAATAGCCCTCTCATCTTGGTCTCCTCACAACTCTGTATATGTCGTCTTTAAGCTTCCTTCCAGTCCTTTTCTCCCACTCCTCAATTGGGATGGCAAACTTCTCCTGGATCTTGTCCCTGTAGTATTCAGGAATAACATTAAATGTGCAGAAGGGTATTATTCTGCCATCAGGAGTTGCATAGTGAATTTCGCAACGCTCAACTCTTGCTATGTCGTAGTTGTATAGATCTTGGAAGTGCATGAAGCCTATGAAGAGAGATTTCTTGTGGAATTCTCCCAGCGCAGAGTAATCATGCTTGAGAAGAATGTTGAAGAGAATTTTCCTTAAACTCATTCCCTTTGGAGCCTTAGACGAATCTATAAACCTACGCATGTCTATCAGGTTCTTCAAAGCCTTGACAGATTTAATTTTACTATCCCGTATATAATCCGCCTTTTTGTCGAGGAAGTCGAGGAATCCGTTTATGTCTACAAATCTCGTAATAGGGATCATTTTTCCATCTTCGATGAAGACGTAGGTTGCCATTCCACATGCAAAATGGGCAGTTAACTCGTATTGTGGTCTCGAAGTTATCGCCTCAACGAATTTCGAGACAGGGACTACACTTGGAACTGGATAAAAGTCGTCTCTGGTTATCTCCCCTTCGGTTTGCTCTTCTATGGCTTTTAGACAATCTGGAATCGTAATCCTATACTGCTCCCTTTCCTTTTTGGGCATGCTCCCTACAAGGCTCACTGGCTGGAAGTTGACACCACGAACTATGTCTACGTTTTTAGCAGCAAATCTTATTATATCTGCAAGCTGGTGATCGTTAACATTTCTGATTATGGTTGGCACAAGAACGATGCCCAGATCAGCTTTTCTGCAGTTCTCAAGGATCTTTGGTATCTCTTGATGGTTTTTGGGGTTCGTTTTTTCATCAACTCCATCATAAGAAAGATATACTGTGTTAACACCCGCTTCCCTAACCTTCTTTGCGAAATCTTCTTCAAGTGCCAGTCTTATGCCGTTTGTGTTTAGCTGAACATGATCGTAGCCCTCCTCCTTTATCACCCTGATAATTTCAAGCAGGTCTTCTCTTAAAGCTGGTTCCCCGCCAGTTAACTGCACAGCATTGCAGGGAACTGGTTTAATTTGCCTTGCAAGTCTGACCATTTGTCTTATTTGCTCAATTGTGGGCTCATAAACATATCCTGCTCTTTTTGCGTAGAAGAAACAATACCAGCAGGCAAGATCACATCTATTCGTTAAGACAATGTTCAGCAGTGCGGTATGGCTTTTGTGGTTACCACATAGACCACAGCTAAAAGGACAATTGCCTTTTTGGGTAATCGGATTTTCAATTCCTTTACCGTCTCTTGCAAACCTTGAAGCTCTCTTAAAAAGCTCCACATCTCCCCAGTAAACGTCTTCGAATTCCCCATGTTCTTTGCAAACCTTCTTTATCATCACCTTGCCATTTTCAGCGTAAACTTCTGCATCGATTATAGCCAGACATTCAGGACAGAGTGATCTTGTTTTATATGGCAATGAAATTTCGTTCATTAGCCTAATTTATACTGCGGGTATTTTAAGATTTCCACAACCGCAAAACCATTAAAAAAGAATTGCCTATTGCTCAATCACGAATCCATCCATAACATAGGTATCGTCGTAGTATCTCCTGACTATTCTTTCCGCAAAAAACCTTGCCTTTTTCACATCAAAACCAAAATATGAAAAAAAAGTTTCCACTTGCTTCCTTGTCCTAAGCTGATAAACATTCTCTGCAGAAGAAGTTATGATGAAAGGTGTGTCGAATTTTTTAACAATCTTCGCTTCTTGCTTTAATCTCGAAAACAACAGAGATCTTCTTAAACCTCTGGTAACCAAGAATTTAGAGAGGCCAAATTCTATGGCTACATCTTTCTCCTTCGCAAGCTTGAGTGTCGCGTAATCGAGTTCTCTTCGCTCGTTATCGAGAATGATATCGACTTTTTTTCTCATCACCGCTTCTTTACAAAGCCCCAGGGTGCAGTCAACAGCCACAATTGAATTTTCAATGCTTTTTAACTTCTCCTTTAGCTCTTCTGAACTTTCAGCTCTAACTATGTAGCCGTAATACCCATCTTTCATGGGTTTTTCGCTTAAAACGACAAATCCACGAAAACCGAGATCGATTTTAGGTGGAGAAAATCTCACAAAATCGAACATAGTTCTCTTGCAAATTCCAAGACTTTTTCCCTTTTTGCAGGGAAAACAACGAGCTTCACTTTTACCGCTATGGGGTCCGTGCCAGATAATTCAAATTCACCAAGATAAGCCTTCTGTTTGTCAAGCCTTATATGCAACACATTCTGCGCATCTACTCTATCTTCAAGTGTGTTCAATAAGATCTCTCTTTTATCTTTGAGCAAATTCACTAAATTCTTCCAAAATAATTTTATTTCAGAGCTTTTTTTAAGTTCTACTTCAAGATACTCAAGGGGATTACCATAGTGCCCCTCAGCCTTGCTAACCTGAATTTCGAAATCAAAAGGAAAAAGATTTGCAAGTGCTTTAGAAACTTTTTCTCTACTTTCAGTAGAGTGAACAACTGCCGAAACTTTAATCCATTCAATTCTACCTTTCATTCCTGAAATTTGCTCTATAGCTTGGTCTAATCTTCTCTGCCCCCCTTCCTCTTCTTCTCAGTCCTCTTGCTCTCCTTCCTGCAGGTGTTAAACCCCTGTAAACCCTTCCCTTCTGTCTTGTTATCCAGCAGAGATCTTTATCTGCAATAATATCTGGACAGCTTCTGTCAACGAGGATAACCTCAAACCACTTGAATTTAGCATCCTCACCAACCCAGTATGAGCCCAGAACCTCCATGTTCGGATATTTTCTATTTGCTCTCTCTTCAGCAATCCACTGAAGTCCCTTTTTTGGTGTTAACTTGCTTACCATCTGATTTTTCGTCTTCCTTCCTCTACTTGGTCTCCTCGGTAGTCTTCCACCTCTTCTAACTCTGACCCGCACAACAATTATGCCTCTCTTAGCCTTGTAGCCCAAAGCTCTGGCTCTGTTAAGTCTTGTAGGTCTTTCAATTCTCACAACTGCTGGTTCTCTGCGCCACTGCTGGAGTCTTTTCCACATCAAAGGCTTCATCAGTTCCTCATTTTGCCAAGTCTGTCCGATGAATGCATACATGGACTTCATCCTGCGACCACCTCTGTTTTGGGCTCACTCAGCAATTCTATTTTTCTGATTTCAACTCTTCTGATTGGGTATATCTTCTTGGCGCCCTTGTAAATCTCAGATGGGACTTTTCCAAGAATGCATTCTTGGAGGAACTGAACAAAATTCAATGAACTCTTGCTTTCTATGACTTCTCTTGAAATTGCCCTTATAGCTCTCTTCTGAGAGCTCTTGCACCTCTTAACTGTGAAGACAACAGGTTTCACTCTAAGCCTGTAACCATCCGCAGTCTGAATGTCTATCACGTCTTCAACTTTGCTGGTTCTCCGCCTTACGAGACTATTCAGATACTCTCTCATCAGCTCAAACCTGTGAAACTTTGTGTAAGCTTTTTCGCCAGCAACTCTATGGACTTTAAAGACCAACTTCTTGTATGGATTCTGGTTTGAAGCATCTCCCGTTAGGTCTGCCAAAGTCGTTTCCACAGTCCTGCCAACTACTAACTCTGGATCGCTTGCTGGAGTCTCGCCTACCTCTGTCATCCCAAAATACTCTGGAGCCAGAAGTGTGAACCATTTCTTACTTGCCCACTTATCCTTTACTCTTGCAACCCTCTTTCTCGCCATGTTCGATCGGAAAAGCTTTAGTTCGGACAATTAATAAAACTTTTGATGCTCGCACTGCTTATGTGCGGTGGTAAGGGAGAAAGGCTAAAGTCTGGGGAGAAGCCCCTATTTGAAGTTTGTGGTCTAAAACTTATAGATCATGCCCTAAAAGCTTTGTCCTCACATGATGTAATAGCGATCACTTCACCATTTACTCCAAAAACTGAAAAATATCTCGAAAGCATTGGGATCAGGTTTTTCAGAGCTAAAGGAAGAGGATTCATTGAGGATTACAGTGAAGCTATTAAAATCTTAACATTAAAGGGTGCTATATTGATCGTATGCTCAGATCTCATTTACCTGCGTGATGGCATAATCGACGAGATAGTCTCACACTACAGGAATTGCGGAAAAAAGGCTCTTAGAGCAGTTAAAGATGGTGAGGCTGTTGGAATAAACATAATAATTGCCGATGAAGAGGGTGAACAGGAAGAGGAAATATATATAGTTGATGACGTCTTAAATATCAACACATTGGAAGATGTAAAAAAGGCTGAGAAGTTATGGACTATGAAGAAAAAAGGCAAAGACTTGCAGATAGATTGAAAGAGGAGCTAAATCTCAGTGAAAAGGTATACAATGCAATAAAAAAGGTTCCGAGACATCTTTTTGTTCCAGAAAGATATCGTGCTGAAGCATATATCGATACTCCCCTGCCAATTGGCCATGGACAAACTATTAGCGCACCACATATGGTTGCAATAATGTGCGAATTGCTGGAATTAAAAGAAGGGGAGAGAGTTCTTGAGATTGGAACAGGGTGTGGATATCACGCGGCTGTAACTGCGGAGATAGTTGGTAAAGATGGACTCGTGATTTCAATTGAAAGAATTCCCGAACTTGCAGAAATTGCCAAACAAAACCTTCATGCACTTGGTTACGACAATGTAATCGTGGTTGTTGGAGACGGCAGTAAAGGATACGCTGAAAAAGCACCCTACGACAAGATTTATGTCACGGCATCTGCTCCAGACATTCCAAAACCACTTATTGAACAACTTCGAACCGGTGGAAAGATGGTGATCCCGATTGGTGAAACGTATCAGAACCTCTACATCGTAGAGAAAAAAGATGGGATAATAAGGAGGAATTGGGGAGCGGTAAGATTTGTGCTTCTCTATGGCGAATACGGGTTTAGAAATTTTGAAGAGTAGCTTGGGATTCTTAACAACTCTCCCTGTGGGAGGAGATGTGGAAGTTTTAAGGAGAAATCTGTGGATTTTTCCGTTTGTAGGGTTTTTTTTAGGATTCTTAATCTCAATTCCAGCATTTTTTGGATTCGGGCTTCTTTGTCTTCTTCTATATCTTGCTCTTGAGGGCATAAATCACGTCGACGGTCTTGCGGATTTTGGAGACGCATTTTTCGCACCAAAAGATAAAAAGCTCAAAGCTCTCAAAGACATCCAGTTAGGGGCAGGAGGTGTTGCGTTTTTATGTGTTTATTTTATTGTCCTATACCATAGCTTTTTAAGCGTAACTGCTTTTGATATAGTGATCTCGCAAATAACAGCAAAATTCTCGATGTTGTTGCTTCTTACCACATCAAAACCAAGTTGGGAAGGGATGGGGGCCTACTTTATGGAATTTGCAACCAAAAGAGATTTAATAATTGGTTCGATCCCATTAATACTTGTAATTATTAATATCGAAAGTTTGATCGCTGCAATTTCAACTATTTTTATGATATTTTGTTTAAAAAAATACGCTCACTCGAGATTTGGAGGGATAAACGGCGACGTGATCGGATCGGCGAACTGTATAGCATTTGCTTCGATGCTTGGCATTTTATCTCTAAATTAAGACCATTTGAGCATGGGGGCAATTTTCTATTCTTAAAACCTTATCTTTATCCACGATTCCTATCTTTATGGCCAGGTCAACTGCCATTTTTCCAGTAATATTCGCAATCGTAGCCTTTCTAAGTGCTTCTTCCACATCTTTTTCTTCGAATTCCTCAGTCCCGTAAAATTCCTCCTTTACCTCTATTTTCAAATTCCCCTCTCTAAAAACTTTTCCAACTATATCGGCATCGCACACAGCAACGAGCACTTCACCCCTAACCCGATATATTTTCATCCTGAATTTCATCCTTTTACAGGTTGCTTAGCCCCACAGGCCAAACAGCGCAGGAAAGTGACCCTCTCCTCTTTTAACAGTTCCGTATCCGGAGCGTTGCACTCCTTGCACAAAACATATGTCTTTACGTATTCATCTATCTCCTTCTGAATCTCCTCTTCCGAGAACTTTCCCTGGAATATTAGCCTCCCATTGTCGATGAAGCCAGCAGTCCCCAGAGACTTCACAAGGTATTTATAGATATGATCCTCACTTCTGTTAAGTGTTTTTGCGATTTGCGATAGATTTCTCAGGATTGTTCTAACTCCTTCCCTTGTAACACTCACCTTCGGTATTTCAAAGCGATCTTTCCTCAATATGGGCTTCTGAGATAACTTCTCCATCGCACGATCCAGCAATCTAAGATATTCCTCCATTGTAGAAAATAGGAGGATGAAGTATTTAAAAGTTCTCGAAAAAGTTAAATTCTCGGTTTTGAAGCTTATAAAGAATGGATGTATACCTGCTTCTTACCATATTTCTTGGTATTTCTGCATTATTGGCGTTATTATTTGAGAGAATTGGGTTATCTCGAATTGCTGGATATATAATGACGGGATTTTTGATCAGCCTGATCTTTTCAGGAAGTATAGAGGCAAATAAAGAGTTGCTTGGCTTTTTCTCACAGATTGCCATCACTTTGCTGGTTTTCGAAATTGGAAGAGAGATCGGAATTGAAAGAGTAAGAAAAATGGATCTGATCCCCCTTACGATCTTGGGATTTGAGGTCTTTTTCGCCCTGATCCTCGCCATGATCTTTGGTTATCTTTTGAAGCTGGACATTTTAGAGATCCTGATCTTGGCGATCATTGCTTCCTTTAGCAGCACAGCCATACTTTACAGTTTGTTGGAGAACTTCAATTTTCCTCAAGAAGTTAAGAAGCAAATACTCACAGTTACAATCCTTGAGGACGTCTATGCTCTCATAATTCTCGCAATTTTACCAAGTTTCAAGCTTGGAGGATTAGAGATTGTGGAGATCTTGAGATTTGGAGCCTTATCGCTTGTGATCGTTGCGGTTCTAATCATATTCGGACTAACGATCGTTAAAAGGTTCTTTGTGAAGGTTGTTGAACCAAACGAGCTGGGTGTCGCTATAATCCTTGCGTCTGCTTTTCTATTCGCAATGATTTCGAAATTTTTTGGTCTGTCTCCCGCCTTGGGTGCCTTCTCTGCAGGTGTTGCCCTCTCAGCTCACCCCAAAAATAAGGAGCTGGGCGAATATCTTAAACCCATGAGAGAAGTATTTTTAATCCTTTTCTTCATTTCTCTTGGCACAGAGGCGGGACTCATAAAAGAGTTAAGCCCCATCATTTTTCTAGCCCCGCTTGTTGTATTCCTTAGATTTTTAGCATTTGCATCCTCAAATTGGCTTGTAACTGGGAGAAATTTAGAAGAGAGTATTAGGATCGGGTTTGTTGCAAGTTGTGTTGGTGAGTTCGGGATCGTCGTTACCTACGAAGCCATGGAACTCGGACTGATTGGAGTTGAATTTCTAACTCTTTCAGCGTTCTCAGTGATCTTGGGAGCAATCATATCTTCGAGTATGGGAGGTTCTGAGAAATACTCCAGAAAGCTATCTTCTATAGTTCCAGTTGAGATAAAGATCCTTATAGGCAGAATATCAGTTAACGTTAACAGAGTTGCAGAAGGAAAGGCAAGCAAAGTTGTGCAAAAAGCCTTTTATAGAGTTATCAGGAATGTTTTGGCACTTTTGGCAGTCATAATTTTAGGCTCTTCCACTTTATATCTTCTGGATCATCTTGTTCCTGCCTTCAGCCACTTTCTGATACTCTTCATAATCTTCTTATTTTTACTCACAATCCTGTTGATCGGGATCAACACAAAGAAGTATTCTGAAGAACTTTGCACGATTTTAGTGGAGAAAAGTGGACTCAATCCCAAGTTCAAAGAAGTATTTGTAGGCTTCACTTTTATGGCTTTTCTACTTATCAGCTTTAGCCTAACGATCCTTTTTTCAGGTAGATACTTTACTGAGCTTATGCTGAAAGTCTATGAATTGGATATTTCAAACTACATAGTCTTTTCAGTCTTATTGCTCTTTACCGGAATAATTCTGATATTATACTGGAAGCTGAAGAAAATGCCCCTATAATGGGAAAAGCATTTATTTGCTCTCAAATAATTGCCGTATGCGAGTTGCCCATACGCCAGATGCGGATGATGCCTTCATGTTCTATGCAATGCTCAATGGCAAAATTCCTCTTAGCTTTAAAGTTGAAAATGTTGTTGAGGACATTGAAAGCCTCAATAGAAAGGCATTGCTTGGAGAATACGAAGTCACCGCATTATCTGTGCACGCTTACGCATTCGTTGCGGACAAATACCGCCTTCTTTCCGCTGGAGCGAGCGTTGGAGATGGTTATGGGCCGATTGTGGTGGCAAAGAGGGATTTGGATTTAAAGAAAGCAAAGATCGCAATTCCAGGTAAGCTGACTACCGCTTCACTACTGCTGAAGCTTGCAGTTGATGCCAAAACTGTAGAGATGAGATTTGATGAAATTCTAAATGCGGTAAAAAGTGGCAGAGTCGATGCGGGGCTTTTAATACATGAAGCCCAGCTCAGCTATGAGGAGCATGGACTAAAGAAGGTTCTTGATCTCTATGATTGGTGGCGCTCGCAGACAAAGCTCCCACTGCCTCTCGGAGTAAATGCGATAAGAAGAGATCTTAGCTTGGAATTGCAAAAGGCTTCTCTGAGGGCGATGAAGGAAAGTGTGAGATATGCGTTGGAAAATGTTGACGAAGCTTTGAGCTACGCTGAGCGATATGCGAGGGGAATGGACAGAGAGAAGCTCAGGAAATTCGTGACGATGTATGTAAACGAATACACTGTTGAGATGCCTGAAAAAGTGCTTAAAGCAATAGAAGTGCTTTTTGATATGGCGGAAGAGAAAGGAATAGTTAAAAAACCTCGCTTGGATGTGCTTAGAGATGTCGATTAGAGAGATCGAAGAACTCTTTGCCAAAGACTTGCACGAGCTTGGATGCCTAATTAAAGCGGAAAAAATCGTGACATTCTCAATTAACGCTCACATAAATTACAGCAACGTCTGCGAAACTAAATGCAAAATTTGTGCCTACCACCGCAAAAAACAGTTCACGCTGAGCGTTGATGAAGTGGTTAGCGAGGCTTTGAAGGCTGTAAAGGCGGGAGCAACAGAATTGCACATCGTTGGCTCTCACAATCCAGAGCTTGGAATCGAGTATTTTGAAGAGATCTTCAGAAGGATCTCTTCGCAGTGCTCAGCAACGATAAAAGCATTGACAGCTGCGGAAGTGCATTACTATGCGAAGAAGGAAAAAATGAGCGTTAGAGAATTTTTAAGCAGATTGAAGTCCGCTGGGCTCAAAATCCTTGCTGGCGGTGGGGCAGAGATCCTTGTTGACAGCGTTCGCAAAGAAATATGCCCAAGAAAATGCAATAGCGAGGAATGGTTGAGGGTTATGCGAATAGCCCACGAGAATGGAATCAAGAGCAACGCTACAATGCTCTTTGGACATGTTGAGAGCAAAAGGCATAGAGCGATCCATCTGTATAAGCTGAGAAAGCTTCAGGAAAAAACTGGTGGTTTCTTGGCTTTTATCCCGCTACCCTTCCATCCCGAAGGAACAGAATACAGCTTTAAACCATCTCCAGTGGACATATTAAAAACGATAGCGGTCTCAAGGCTTGTGCTTTCAAATTTCAGAGCAATAAAGGCTTACTGGGTAATGCTTGGCTTGGAGCTTGCTGAGATCGCTTTAAACTACGGAGCAAACGATCTCGACGGAACAGTTGGCTATGAAAGAATTGCTCACTCCGCTGGAGCTAAAACTCCTGTTGGGCTTCCCGCTGAAGATCTAATAAGGCTGATAAAAAATGCAAACAAAATTCCAGCTGAGAGAGATGCCTTCTTTAATATTTTGAGGGTTTATGAGAATCGGGAAGTTCGGATTTGTGAATAACTTCCTTCCCTACTATAGGCTTGAAAAGGAAGGGAAGTTCGAGATCGTTGAGGGAACACCAAGAAGGCTTGCAGAGCTTTTTGAGATTGGCGAGATCTTTTACGCTCCTCTTCCCGCCTTTGAAGTTCTGAAAAAAGGCTATAATGCGGGAAAGTTCTGCGTTGCTTCAGATGGAGAAGTTTACAGCGTTATAGTGGTTTCAAAGAGAAAAAGGCTCGATGACTCGCCGATTGCGATAACCGAAAATTCAATGACTTCTGCAAACATGATGAAGATCATAAAGGCTGAAAAAGGTTTAATAAATAGACTTGTTGCTGTAAACGGAAAAGTGGATGAAATGCTCAGGAATTTTGATCATGCACTCGTTATTGGCGATGAAGCTATAAAGGCTCGAATGAGCTATAGAGTGCTTATGGATCTTGGCGAGGAATGGAAAGAGCTAACTGGGTTGCCCGCGGTCTTCGGAGTTTCTGTTTCGCGAGTTGATGGAATTGACGAAGAAATACTTGATTCTTTAAAGTGGGGCAGAGAGCACATCGACGAAGTTGTTAGCGTTGCGAGCGAGAAGTTCAGATTACCCGAAGAATTCCTGAGAAAATACTTCGAAACTCTCATTCATGAGCTTGGCGGTAAGGAAAGAAGATCTTTGGAGCTATTCGGTGAGCTTTGCCATGAGCACGGACTACTCTGAACTATTTAGCCTTTCTCTTCCAGAACTTGGGAGGATTGCGAATAAACTAACGCTTGAGAAATGCGGAGATCTCGTGACCTTTGTTGCGGATGCAACGGTCAACTACACAAACGTTTGCTCTTCTAAGTGCAAATTCTGTGCCTTCTATGCAAAGAAGGCAAACGAGGAGTTCACTTTAAGCCATGAGGAGATCATAAGCAAAGTCAAAAGAGTTGTGGAGCTTGGAGCGACGCAGATAATGCTTCAGGGTGGTTTAAATCCCGATTTAAGGCTTAGATGGTTTGAAGAGCTTTTTTCTAAGCTTAAGCGAGCTTTTCCACAGATCCACCTTCACAGTCTTTCGCCACCAGAGATCGTTTTCCTTTCGAACTTGGAAGGTTTAAGCTACGAAGAAGTTCTTAAAAGGCTCAAAAAAGCGGGTTTGGATTCTCTGCCAGGCGGTGGAGCGGAGATTCTTGTCGACAGTGTCAGGAGAAAGCTCAGCCCAAAGAAGTGTAGTAGTGAGGAGTGGCTTGAAGTAATGCGAAGCGCTCATAAACTTGGAATACCAACTACAGCAACGATGGTTTTCGGGCATCTTGAGAGCGATGATGACATTCTGGAGCATCTGCTTAAAATAAAGGAGCTTCAAAGCGAAACTAATGGTTTCACAGCTTTTATTCCATGGACTTTTCATCCCGGCAAAACGGAGCTTGAGCATTTGGGCAAAGTCGGAGCTTCGAGGTATCTTCGTATTCTTGCGATCTCAAGGATCGTTCTTGACAACTTCAGGAACATTCAGGCTTCTTGGCTAAGCCAAGGCTTTGAGGTTGCAAAGCTTGCTTTGTTTTTTGGAGCAAACGACTTCGGCGGGACGATGTTTGAGGAAAGCGTAATAAGAGCTACTGGAAAGGATTTCAGACCAGCGAGCTTTGAGGAGATCGTGAATGCTGTTAAGTCAGTCGGCAGGAGAGTTGCGAGAAGAGACACTTATTATAATATTATTGAATTTTTCTAAATTCCGCAAATATTCTCGAAATTTGATCGATTGTAAAAATGTAGAAAAGTTTAAATAGTTTCCATCCAGATTTTGTAAATCAAGTAAGACTGCTTTGATGCCACTGTTCTGTGGTGTTTGGTGGTTTTACTGAATTAAACACAAAAGGGGTGTGTATATGAGAAATAAATCTCTAATAGGAATAGCTGTGATGCTCTTTTTAGTTGTGGGTATCTCTCCAGCCTTTGCTATATTTTTGGAGATCGGAGAGTGCACAAACATAACTGAAGAGACGTATTACAGGCTAAATCGAAGTATTGGTGGTTTGCAGAGCGGTCAAAATTACTGCCTGAATGTCTTAGCGAACAACGTCACAATTGACGGAAATGGCTACTCGATCACCGATGACAACTACGACGGCTATGGGATATACATTAATGGTTTTAGAAATGTAAAAATCATAAATGTAAATATTTCGGGCTACAATACAGGCATTGAGTTTTACGGGGCAAATAGAAACACAATAGAAAACAGTACAATTTGGAACAATACAAAAGGCGTATTTATAGACTTTTCAAACTACAACAAAGTTGCAAATTCTACGATCTCAGATAACGAAGTAGGAGTCTACATAAACTCCTCTTCTGAAAATAATCAGGTATATCTGAACGACTTTGTAAGCAATGGTCAGGGTGTTTACATAAGTTTTTCGAACAATAACATTCTGCTTCTGAACAACTTCATAGACAACGAAGAGCAAGCTTACTCTGAATCGGGCTTGACGAATTTCTGGAACTCTTCTGTCGAATTAACCTATTCATACCAAGACAAAATTTATCAAAATCACTTAGGCAATTACTGGAGCGACTACTCTGGAAGTGCAACAGGCGGAGTGGGTAATGAGCCATACACAGCGGGCAATTTAACAGACTACTCTCCTCTAATTGAGCCTAAGGAGAACTACATGTTTATGACGGTAAACACTATAAGCTCCTGTTCAGAAATAACTTCTGCGGGATACTATGTGCTGACCAGAGATCTCAACGGACTTAAATCTAGTGAAGATTACTGCATCAAAATCTCAGCAAATGATGTTGTGCTAAATGGTCAGGATTTCAAATTAACAGGAGTCCGATGGAATGATGGAATGCGAATAGAGTCGGTCAGCAATGTTACTGTGAAGAATATAACAATCTCGAACTATTACAATGCGATCAACATGGTGTCAACTTCAAACAGCAAAATATTCAACAGCACGCTGAAGGACAGCTTCAATGGGGTTCAAATCTTCTATAGTTCTCCAGAAAACGATCTTGAAAACAATAAAATCCAGAATAACGACTATGGCGTTATAATATATGCTGGATCTGATACCAACACGATAAGGAACAATTTCTTTGAGAACAATAGATATGCAGTATATCTATGGGGGTGCTCTGAAAATGAAATTTTGAACAACGACTTCAGAAATGATGGACTATATGTTTATGAAAGCTACAATAATAGTGTAGTCGACAACAATGTGAATGGAAAAACACTGGTTTACCTTGAGAATGCAAGCGATGTTGAAATAACCAACGCAGGACAGGTGGTAGCGGTTAATTCAAATAACATTACGCTCAGAAATCTGGACTTGTCAAATACAACTGTTGGCATGGAATTCTGGAAAGTAGAGAATTCGAGTATTGAAAACAGCACGCTATTGAATAATAAAGAGGAGGGCATTTATCTCTACCAATCTTTGGGTATCAGAATTGAAAAAATTACTCTTTCAGAGAACAGACATGGTGTAGGTATAGAAAGCTCAAATAAAATCGATGTGTCCAACTGCACGATTTCACTCAGTCAGATATACGGTATCTACCTTGTTCTGTCTAATACTGTGAACATGAGCAACTGCACGATCTCGAATAACTCAGAATTCGGAGTCTATCTCTTGAACTCAAATGGAAATAATATAACCAATAATATCATTTCTGGTGATAACGGTCTATATATCGGCTATTCGGATAACAATCGGATCTACAACAACCTTCTGAATAACACATACAACGTCACTGTCTACTCTTCCTCGAACACATGGAATACGACGCTGACTGATGGCAAGAACATTCTTGGCGGTAACTTACTCGGCGGAAACGCATGGCTAAGCCCAGATGGAACTGGTTATTCGCAGACTTGTGCAGACTCAGATTACAATGGAATCTGCGATCAGCCCTATGTGATTGATGGAAGCGAGACCGACTTTCTACCACTTACAAAGGCATTGCCAATGCCACCGCCATCTACACCTGCAACTCCAATTCCAACGACCACGATAAGACCCCTCGTAGGCGGGGGTGGAAGTGGTGGGGGCGGATTCATTCAGGGAGTTCCAATTTACGTTAGCGACTACATAAGGATACTGGCATATGAGGACACAGAGTTCATCGTTCCACAAAGTGCATTCTGGGAGACAAATACTTTCTCTTTAACATTTAACAGCACTGAAAATGTGACTGCAAGACTCAGAATTGAAAAGCTCAACAATACTCCCGCAGACTTTGCGGTTCCTGAAGGTAAAGTCATGCTACCGCTTAAGATAAGCCTTACTTTCAGTGGAGACGCAAAGATCTGGGGAACGATAAACTTTGCAATCGAGTCGGAAGACTTGAATAAGAGTGGTTTGGATTCGAATGAGGTTGCAGTAGTTTTGCTGAAATGGGATGGAAAGCAGTGGATCGAATTGCCTACGAAGTTCGTTGGCAGTGATGGAAAATACAGCTATTACGAAGCAGAAACACCAAGTTTTAGCTATTTCGTTGCGGTGCTAAAGCCATTAGAGGCATCAAAGCCAACAACTCCAACTACGCCAGTAACAACGTCCGAAAGTCCAGAAACAATAAAACCAACAACTACAGCTTCTGGTTCGATTCCGGGCTTTGAGGCAATCTTCGCAATCGCTGGACTATTAGCGATGGCTTATGTGCTGAGAAGGAAAAGTTAATGTAAAATTTTTATTTTTTTATAAATAGTTATCTTAAATGTATGCAATCTCCAACGTAAATTTTCTTGCCTCCAACAATAATCGCTCCGTCTTCAGACAGCTCAGCAATTCCCTCGAACTTTCCAGAAGGAGTTATCACTTTCACATACCTCCCCAAAGTGATGCAAAGCTCTCTATACTTTCTAAAAAGCTCTTTCCAGTTTCCTGAAACAAGCTCTAAATAGTTTTTGTAAAAATTCGCGGTAACTCTGTCAAAGACTTCTTCTCTGCTTAGGCTAAAGAATTTTGACAGATTTGTTGCATAATCCCTTAGCTCAGCTGGAATCTCATTCTCAACGTTTATTCCAATTCCAACGACTGCCAGATCTCTAAAAAGCTCTCCAAGGATTCCAGAAAATTTGAGATTGCCTATTAATACGTCGTTGGGCCACTTTATCCTTGCGGTAGGGATTGATTCAGCGACGCTCAATGCTGAGATCGTTGTAAGCTTTCCAACTTCGTAAGCGGGCAATGTAATTGAGAAGTAAAGCCCACCTTTACTGCTGAACCACTTCCTACCGAGTCTGCCCCTTCCAGCGGTTTGCTCTTCCGCAAAAAACAGGCAGAATTTCTTACAAATCTCCTTTGCTCTCTCGTTCGTGGAGTCAACGAGCTCATAATAATAAAATTCGTCCAGAAATTCCAAATTTCGAAAGGCAATTTCTGCAAATTTACCCGCTACTCCTTCCAGCTTATCTCCTCTTCTAATTCTGAGCTCTGAAAACGATTCCCGCATAGCCTACTACAAAGCTCTTGTCCGCAACTTCTCCGCTCGTTGAGTAGTCCACAAGCTCTGCCTTTGCATTCTTCGCAATCGCATAGTTCATCGCAACTGCTATCGCGCCATAACCACAGACACTCGCGTCGATCTCGTAGATCTTCGTGTAATACCTTGCAAGATCCATAGAAAGAATCGCATCTATTATGATCCTGTCTCTTTTTCTGCACTCGGCGTCGCTAAGATAGTGGTGCATGTCTGAAGAAGCAATTAAGACGATTTTTCTGCCAGTCTTCTTCTCTGCTTGTAAGATCTCTTCAGCGACATCCTTTGCGGTGTCCTCGTCTTGAAGTCTAAGGCAAATGACAACGATTTTGAATTTGCTATGGGCAAACTGCAGAAACGGGAGCTGAACTTCAGCGCTGTGCTCCTCAACATGAGCCATTTCGTCTTCAGCTACAATTCTCTTCGGCATAGCTTTTATGAACTCAAGATCGCTCTCAACTTCTCCAAGTGGTGTTTTCCAACTCTGCGTGGAAACCGCTACGGGCAAACCAAGTCCAGTGTGGTTTGGGCAGACGATCACGAAGGTCTCTGCATCGGGAAGCAAGGAGTGAACTTTTCCAGCGGTCTTACCAGAGTAGATATAGCCAGCATGCGGGGAAACGCAGGCAACAACTTTATCATCCTTCTTGGGCTCAATAAACTTTCTGAGCATCTTTTCAAGCTCCTCTTTCCTTGAAGGATAGAAGCTTCCAGCAACTGCAGGGCGTCGCATGTGAATTAATTGCTCTGCAAATTTAAAAATGTTCGCAGGTTTAGGTGATTTTCTTTTATTTCGGTGAATTTTAAAAATAAATAAAAAATGAATTTAATTCCTCCTCAGCAGATAAGCCACCGCTAAGAGCCCCGCGATTGCGAAGATTGCTTCGAAGCCAGGAATGAACGGTTTCTCAGCTGGAGTCGTGGTTGGTGTTGTCACGACTATTGTGGGTGGCGTTGTTGGGGTTACCGCTGGAGTTGGAGCCTCTGAAGGCTTTAGCACAGCAGCAAAGAGACTAAAGCTTGGAGTTTCAGATTCATAGTAATTGTATTTTCCATCACTGCTCAAGAATTTGGTTGGTAACTCGATCCACTGCTTTCCGTTCCACTTGAGCAGAATTACTTCAACAAGATTTGGATCGAAGCCTTTTGCTTTTATCTCTTCAATTGGTATTCCGAAATGGATCTTTGCTTTAATGTTTGAACCCTTGCTCAGCGTTGGCTTAATGTCGAGAATGAGCATTGCAACTCCGCTTGGCTCTGGAATTCCTGAGTCGAAGTCTTTTAGCTTTTCAATTCTAAAGCGAACGTTGTCATCTTCCGAGCTGATAACGATTATCTTGAGGATATTTGTCTCCCAGAATCCGCTCTGCGGGAGTTCTATTGGGCTTTCTTCATTTGCCTTGGTTGTTATGTAGCCAGTTATGTAAATCGGCACTCCGGGAATTGCTCTGCTTCCTGTTCCACTGCTTGATCCACCGCCAGCGGGTGGTCTTGGAGTGGTTGTTGGAGTTGGTGTTGGAGTAGTAGGTGGTGTTGGTGGTGTAGGAACTGGCTGTGGATATTTCAACGGCAGATAATCTATATTGTTATCATCAATCACGAATCGAGTATCGCAGATTCCATTTCTATCCGAATCCGCACAGGTTTGAGAGAATCCAGTTCCATCTGGGCTTAGCCAAGCATTACCGCCAAGCCAGTTGCCACCGAGGATGTTTGTTCCTTGCTGCAAGGTAGTGTTCCATGTGTTCGCTTCAGCGATATACGAGTAGATAAAGATCGGAGTTGCATAGCTATCCGCCGGTGCTATTCCACTCGGATAATCCTGATTGTTTGCACC